>QHUV01000594.1 GCA_003222065.1 Gemmatimonadota bacterium
GTTCCGCCCCTCTTTGGCCGGCTACTCACCGTCGCCGACGAAGATCCTTCGGCGCCCCAGGCGATCGTACTGAGTTATGGGACATGGCGCGATCTGTTCGGTGAAGATCGCGGCGCGATCGGCAAAACCATCACCATGGATGGCGTTCCTCGTGCGGTCGTTGGGGTCATGCCGGCGAGCTTCTCGTTCCTCGGCGGGCCGTCGGCGTTCTATGTCCCGGCTCGGTTCGACGCGGCGTTTCGGGAGAATCGCGACCAGTACTTCATCCAAGCGGTTGGTCGGCTCCGCCGCGAGTCGTCCATACAGCAGGCGCGGAGTGAGATGGAAACGGTAGCGGCGCGCCTTCGCCGCGATTGGCCGGTGTTCAACACCAATCTCAAGATCGTCGTGCAGCCGATGCAGGAGACGATCGTCGGCGGCTCGCGCTCGCAGCTCATGGTGTTGATGGGCGCCGTCGCGTTCGTTTTGCTCATCACATGCGCGAACCTCGGCAACCTGCTTCTCGCGCGTACGTCGGGGCGGAGACGGGAGATCGCCGTTCGTCAGGCGCTCGGCGCGGGACAAGGACGGGTCACGCGACAGTTACTCACCGAGAGCGTGGTGCTTGCGCTCATTGGGGGTGTCCTCGGCCTCATCGTCGGGAAACTGTTTCTCGCGCTGCTCCTCGCCGCCCAAGCAACCACGAACTTGCCGCGGTCCGACGAGATTGCCCTCGACGGGCGCGTGCTCGCCTTTAATTTCGCGATCTCAGCGGCTGCCGGACTGATATTTGGCCTCGTTCCGGCCTGGCAGTTAGGCCGCGGGCCATCCAGCGAGGCGCTGCGCGAAGGCACGCGCGGCAGCTCGAGTCAGCAGTGGACGCGGAGCGCTCTCGTCGTCGCCGAGCTCGCGCTGGCGATGGTGCTGTTGACGGGCGCGGGGTTGCTCCTCCGCAGCTTCGACCAGCTGCAGCGCGTCGATCCCGGCGTTAGGCACGAAAAGATTCTGACCTTCAGCGTAAGGCTTCCCCATTCGGATGCCACGTTTTTCCCGGCGTCTATCGAACGCATTCGGGCGATGCCGGGCGTGCGATCGGCGGCGCTGGTGAGTCAGCTTCCGATCACGGGGAGAGGGATTGGCGCGTGGCTCAATCGCATCGATCGCCCTCTTCCGCCGGGGGTGAATCCGACTGGCGAAGCCTATCGTGTCGTCACGCCCGATTTCTTCGAGACGATGGGCATCGGACTGAAGCGCGGCCGGCTCCTGCAGAGCAGCGATCGTCGTGAGGCACCGGTGGTCGTGATCAACGAAGCGCTGGCGAAGAAGTACTACCGCGGAGAGGATCCGCTCGGGAAGCCGATCTATCTCGGCGCGCCCGAGAACCGGCTTTTTCAGGAGGGGACGATTGTTGGCATCGTCGCCGATACGCGTGACGCGGGGCTCGGCAGTGATCCACTGCCGACAGTGTACATCCCGCTCACGGTGATGCCGACGTGGAACGGATTCTGGTTCGTAATACGAACCCGTCAGCAACCCACCGCCGTCGTTTCCCGAGCGCGGGCGATAATTCGGGAGCTCGATCCCAAGCTACCGATCCGCAACGTACAAACGATGGACGAAGTGCTTTCGACGGCGGTCGCGCCGGCACGATGGTCGACGATGCTGCTCGGCGTGTTTGCCGGCGTGGCGTTGGTCATTGCCGTGCTGGGCGTATTCGGCGTGCTCTCGTTCCTCGTGACGCAGAGAACGCGCGAGCTCGGCATCCGGATCGCGTTAGGCGCGGCACCGCGTCAGGTGCGGCGCCTGGTGGTCGGCCGCGGCTTCGGCCTCGTGCTCACCGGCATCGGCTTCGGACTCGTCGGCGCGATCGCGCTCACCCGCTACATGGGATCGCTACTCTACGGCGTGACGACGACGGATCCGGTGACCTATGCGGGTGTTGCTGGAGTATTGGCCGCGGCGGCACTCATCGCGAGCTATCTCCCGGCCCGGCGCGCGACGCGCGTCGATCCGATCCTCGCCCTGCGCGCCGAGTAGCGATCGCGGCGCCTAACGCCGCAGATATTTCTCGGGGATCGGGTTGCCGGGTCGCTCGCTGTCCCAGTAGATGGTCACGACGTACCAGCGCGTGCCGTCGTCGAAGAGTTGAATGCTGTTGATGCCGCGGGCGAACGGCTTGGCGTCGCTGGCCGATCGCTTCGATTCGTACGCGCTGAAGACTTGGGCGATGGCGCCGAAGCGGTCGATCGACCGGCCGATCTCGTGTTCGAAGAATCCATTTTGGGTCAACGCCGAGCCGGCCCGCTGCGCGTACTCGTCAGGCGTCAATACCGCGGGACGCGGCGGCGCGTCCGTGGCGCGGCGCGTGGGGATGAGTCGCGCGCCTGGCGCGAAGAGTGATCGGAAGCGATTCCAATCGCGCGCCTGACCCGCAGGGCCAGAGATGACGTCGTAGAGCGAGGCGATGATGGCGTCCACCGACGCGACGTCGGCGGGGTTCGCGCGCGGCGCGGTGCTGTCGGCCGTGGCTTGCGCGCGCGCCAGGGCAGGGAGGAGAATGACGG
>QHUV01000595.1 GCA_003222065.1 Gemmatimonadota bacterium
CGTGCCTGGTTTGGTGATTCGGCAGACGGGCGGCTCGATCGGCGTCGCGTTGCTGGTCTGGCTCGCCGCCGGCGTGCTTTCGCTGCTTGGCGCGCTGACCTACGGTGAGATGGGCGCCGCCAAACCGGACGCGGGCGGATTGTACGTGTACTTGCGCGATGCGCTTGGTCCTCTGCCCGCCTTCCTCTACGGCTGGACGATGTTTTTCGTCATCGGCAGCGGCTCGTGCGCGACGCTCGCCGTGGCGTTCACCAACTACCTCGGCCAGTTTGTGGCCTTGCCGCCGGTCGCCGCAAAGATCGGCGCGGTGTTGATGATCGCCGTCGTCATGATCATCAATGTGCGCGGAACGCGGCAGGGCGCGAACGTGCAGGGAGTCGCGACGGCGATCAAGGTCGCGGGCATTCTCATCATGAGCGCGATGCTCCTCGCTGTCGGGAACGGTTTCGCGCGCACGCCTAACGTCTGGCCGGCGGCGTGGAATGGATCGCTCTTCGCGGGCGTCGGCCTGGCGATGATCGGCGTCTTGTGGGCGTACGAGGGATGGCAATACGTCACCTTCTCCGCCGGTGAAACGAAGGACCCGCAGCGTGTCTTCCCGTTAGGCATCGGCATCGGCACGGCGATGGTGATCGGGATCTACGTGCTCGCCAACATCGGATACATCGCCGCGCTCGGCGCCGACGGCGCGATGAACAGCGAGCGCATCGCCGCCGAATCGATGGCGGCACTGTTCGGCCCGGCGGCGGGCAAGGTGATCGCCGCCATCATACTCGTGTCGATGTTCAGCGCCGCGAATGGGATTACGCTCACGGCGCCCCGGCTCTACTACTCGATGTCTCGGGACGGCGTCTTCTTCGCCAAACTTGCCGAGGTGCATCCTCGGTTCAATACGCCTGCGATCGCAATCGTCACGAGCTCGGTGTGGGCGATGGTTCTCGCGGCGACGGGCACATTCCAGCAGCTTCTCACATACGTGGTTTTCGTCGGTTGGATCTTTTATGCCTTCGGTGCGTTGGCCATTTTCGTCTATCGCCGTCGCGAGCCGAACCTTGCGCGGCCCTTCAGGACGCCAGGCTATCCGCTGACACCGATTCTCTTCGTCCTGTCGGCGGCCGCGATCGTGATCAACACGATTGTGACGCAGCCAAGAAATGTGATCTTCGCGATCGCACTCATGGCGCTCGGTGTGCCGGCGTATTACATGTGGCGCAGTCGACTGGCCAAGGCGCCGACGGACGCGTTGAAGTCGCCGGCGACGAAAGTGCGAGAGACGGTCTAGCCCGTTACTTCACGATGGGAGCGTGTGAGGCCCGTCACGGCATGTCGCCGGGAATTCGGCACCTTGCAGGTCATGGAAGACAAGCAGCTCAAAGTCGGCGCGAGGCTGGTCGTGTCGACCACCGACGGCGATCAAGAAGACGAAGTGACGCGCGTTCTGGTGGACGCCGTCGATGCTGGCGTGTGGGTCGTAGAGACCGCCCACAATGGACGCGTCATCGTGATGGGAGGGCGGGAGGCGGTTTCGTTGCCGACTTGGCAATGATTCTCAGTGTCATCCCTCGTCGCTTCGCTCCTCGGGATGACCATCAGCTCACGGCGTCATGTCAGGATTGTAGGTGTTGATGAATTCGAGGAACCGCGAGACCTGCAGAATGTCGCGTCCCTCGAAGCGTATGCCGTGCGACGATGTCCGTTGCACGTAGGGTAAGTAGGTGAGCATCTCGGCAGGTGTGTAGTTCTTGAAGACGACGTCGAGGCGCACTGGCGCTCGCATGACGTAAGCTCGCAGCGACGATCGCCGCTGTACACCCGCCTTCACTTTCTGCCTGACGAGTAACTGCGCCGCCTCTGGGGTCATTGTCGCCGCCGCGTGGAAGCTGATCGCTTGCTTCACGACCGCCCCCTCCATGTTGCCGATGAGCGTCTGCGCCTCGCTTACCGCGGCGTTGTCGCCGGAGATCGCGACAACGGGGACGCCAAAGTAGCCAGCGATGGCCGCATTGATCCCCGACTCCGGCATCGCCGTACCATTCAACTCCACCGAGGCGAGATGCGCGCTCGAGATCGTGTGCGCCCGCACGCCCGCCGGATTGGTGGTCGACGCGTGATAACCGATGAAAATCGCCGCATCGAAGGTCGAGTCGATCCCCTGCATCATCATGAGCGGTCGCGGCCAGGAACGGATGATCGTGATATCGGCAGGGAACTTGTCGATGAGCAAATTCTCACCATTCCCGTGCGAGTCGCTCACGACGATCTGCGTTGCCCCCGCGTCGCGCGCGCCGGCGATGGCGGCGAGCGCCTCGCCGGTCATGAACTCGCGGGCGCGCTGGTACTCGAATCCCGTCGGCGTGAGCTGGTCCGCCGTCACGATTCCGGCAATACCCTCCATGTCGACGGAGATGTAAACCTTGAGAGGCCGCTGCGCCTCGAGGGGCGCCCTGAGCGCGGCAAACGCGAAAACGAGAAGGCAAAGTCGGCGCATGCTGGAATGACCGTGAGTGAAGATCCAAATGGCGGGAAAGCGAATATGCACGTCGCCGGCCAGTCGGTACAGCGCGTCGGCGAATGGGGAATCCCCCTCGCGTCCAGCGGATACGTAGCGCAGTTTGTGCTCAGTGCAAGAAACACCCTCACACCGAA
>QHUV01000596.1 GCA_003222065.1 Gemmatimonadota bacterium
CTAACGGCGCCATCGTCATCTGGAGTTACGGTGACCCGACGCTCGACGATCCTGATGTCGACGCGATCATCCAGCGCTTCAATCACGGGACGATGGGGGACTACTGGCCGGTCGAGCGCGGAAAGGTGGGAGAAGCCTATCAGTCCATCTCCTTTCCCTTCGCGGAGATCGCCGCGCCACCGTACACCTTGGAACGCTCGTGGACGCGCGCCGAGCTGACCGGCTATGTCGGCAGTTGGTCCGCGGTCGCTCGGTATCGCTCAGTCGAGGGGGATGATCCCATTCCCGCCTTCGACGCCGATCTCGCGCAGTGCTGGAATGATGAGGATCGCCACGTGATTCGGTGGCCGTTGACCGTGCGCGCTGGCCGCAAGACCTGATGCTGCTCACATCGCGAGAATGTCGCGCCGCAGCATTATTAGCAACTGCTAATCCAGGGAGGAGCGTCGCGACATGGAGCCTGACGAGAAGCACGATTGGCGCGCGAACGGCGTGCGCATCGTCCACGGCGACGAGCTGGATCTGAACACGCCGCAAACGCCCGGCATGACGCGCGCGGCCGCGATCACGCACGCGCGCACCGGGGCGACGAAGATCTGGGCGGGCACGGTGACGATTCAGCCTAACGCGAAGACCGGCGCGCACCATCATGGCGCGCTCGAGAGTGTGATCTATGTGGTGAAAGGGCGGGCGCGAATGCGGTGGGGTGATCGCCTCGAGTACGTCGCCGAGGCTGGGCCTGGCGACTTCATTTACGTCCCGCCGTATGTGCCGCATCAGGAGATCAATGCCGCCGCCGACGAGCCGCTCGAGTGCGTACTCGTGCGGAGCGATCAGGAGGCGGTCGTCGTCAATCTGGACATCCCCGTCGTCGAGGCGCCGGAGACGGTGCACTGGGTGGATCCCATTCATCGGGCGCGTTAGCAGAGCGCAACTCAACCGCGTGCGTCGTTCGAAGCTGATTGTGCGCGCGGGAGCGTGAGGACGAGAGTAGAGCCAAGCCCTGGCGCGCTCTCCGCGCACAAGTCTCCGCCCATGGCCCGCGCGAGATCGCGACTGATCGCGAGGCCGAGCCCCGAACCTTCCTGGACGTTCGTTAGGCTGCGGTCGAGCTGCACGAACGGCTCGAAGATCGCCTGCAGCTTCTCCGGCGGAATACCCGTTCCGGTGTCGCGGACCAGAACACGAACGCTCGTCGGATCGGCCTCACACTCGATCCTAACGGAGCCTTCACCCGGTGTGAACTTGATGGCGTTTGACAATAGGTTCACGAGGATCTGCCGCACTTTGTCCGGATCCGCTTCTACGGCGAGGTCCGGTTCACATCCTCCAAAGTTGAACCGGAGACGCTTCGCGCGCAGTTGCGGAGACACCAGTGTTTCGAGGTCGTCGACGAGCGTGTGCACCGGCACATGCTCACGCGTGTACTCCACTTGCCCGGCCTCGAGTCGCGCGTAGTTCAGGATATCGTTGATGAGTGAGAGCAGCGTCCGCTCGCTGCGCGCGATGCGCTCGAGATCTTCGAGTTGCTCTGGCGTCACCGGTCCGCGAAGGCCCATGCTCAGAAGCTCCGCATACCCCGCGATCGCATTGAGGGGCGTTCGCAGCTCGTGGCTCATCACGGCAAGGAACTCGGTCTTCGCCTGGTTCGCCTCCTCGGCCGCAGCGCGCGATGCGTCTGCCTCCGCGGCCTGTTGTTGCAGCTTCTCGTTGGTCTGCTCCAGCTCTTCGGTGAGCGATTGCGCTTCTTCGGTCTGCGCCTCGAGCTCCAATGCCTGCTGCTGCAGTTCCTCCGAAAGCTGCGCGAGCCGTTCGGCGTGCCGCTGGGCTTCTTCGCGAGCCGCCCTTTCCGCGACGAGCGCGCGCGCCTGCTCCTCGGCGTTGCGCCGCGCGGTCAAATCCCGTGTGATCTTCGCGAAGCCGAGGAGCGTTCGGTGCTCATCACGGAGCGCCGTGATGATGACGTTCGCCCAGAAGCATGTTCCGTCTTTGCGCACGCGCCAGCCTTCATCCTCGACGCGCCCCGACTGAGTCGCGACCTCGAGCTCACGAGCCGGCTTGCCCGCGTTGGCATCT
>QHUV01000079.1 GCA_003222065.1 Gemmatimonadota bacterium
GCGCTCACTTCAAGGGTGTCATCACCGGCGACGTCGAGCGTTACGAGCTTCCTAATCTCAGAGCATTGAACTTTCTGCTGCACGGTGCGCTCGATGGCGGCGGCACGCTCTCGCTCAAGACCGACGCGCAAGGCAAGGTGTTTTCGACGGCACTGCTGCGGCTGGTGATCGACGTACCCGAGGCCGAGGCAGAGCGCGCCGGCCTGTTGACGGCGCGCGCATGAGCGGCGTGCGCGTGGATCGACAGGGTGTTATTGGCCGCATCGTGCTCGCGCGCCGGGAGAAGAGGAACGCGATAGATCGTCAGGCCGCGGAGGCGCTCTTCACCGGTCTGCAAAACCTGGAGAGCGACAATCAGGTGCGGATCGTCCACGTCACGAGTGAAGGCGAGGACTTCTCCGTCGGAACCGATCTCGAAGCACTGAATCGCCTCATCAATGAGCCGAGCGACGTCCAACGGGAAGATTCTGAGGCGTTAGGCAGGGTGTACTTGGCGGCACGAGCCCTCATGAAGCCCGTCGTGTGCTCGGTACGGGGCCGCGCGCTCGGGGCCGGGGCCGGTCTCGCGCTCGCCTGCGATCTGACCCTCGCGCATCAAGACGCGGAATTCGGATTCCCCGAAGTTCGCATCGGCTTCGTGCCAGCGATCGTAATGACCATGCTCCGCCGCACGCTCGGCGAGAAGAGAGCGGCCGATCTCGTGTTGACCGGCCGGGTGATCAACGCCGAGGAGGCAGGCGCGATCGGCCTCGTGAGTCGTGTGCTTCCGGCCGCGAGCTTCGATGCGGACGTCGACGCTGTGCTCGCCGGACTTTCCGGGTCGTCGGCAACGTCGCTCGCGCTCACGAAATGGCTGCTTTACAAGCTCGATGCGCTTTCGTTCGAGGATGGCGTCGCCGCCGGCATCGTGACCGATGTCGAAGCGCGAGCAACGGAAGATTTTCGAGGCGCGCTCCGTCGCCGAATGGGCGGCGACAGTGTAGCCGGTGCCGAATGAACATCGTCTCACAGCTCAAGCTCGGCCTTGCTCTGGCGGGTCTGATTCTTTGGGGCTACGGGGTCCGGGCGGAGATCAACTGGCTGCGCTGGGTTGGCATTGGCTTCCTCGCCGCCGCCGCGGTCATGCGGTTCTGGAGGCCAAGGAGTAAGGGCGATAGTTAGGCGTTAGGCGCCCATCACCTTGCGCGGCCCGGAGGGGCGGCCGTGGCGGGCGAGGAGCGACCGGAAACGCGTCGCGAGGGCCGTGTAGCCCATGTCGTCGGCCCGCGCCGAGAATCGGCGGACGAAATCCCATACGTCGGCGCCGGCGGCGATCAGCGTCGGCGCACACTCGGCCGCCAGCCACGCGGCGCACCGCGCGTCGCGTGGCTCGGTATGGGCGAGCGCCGTGCGAAAGCGCTGTTCGGCCTCGTCTCGACGACCCAACTCCAGCGCCACGCGTACGCTCAGCGCTTCCACGAGCTCGCGGTTCTGGAACCACCAGTCGAAGCGCTCACCGACCATCGTCTCGGCGTTGCGTGCCGCGGTGTAGGCGTAGTCGCGTCGGTTGAGATCAAGTCCAGCCAGACCCGCGCCCGCTAGCGCACCGATTTCCATGTCCAACTGGCCGAGACGGCGCGCACTCGACGCGGCCTCTTCGTACAGCTCGAGCGCGCGGGTTGGGTCGCCCGTCTCGCGCGCGAGGTGGCCCATGTTGTACACCGTCGCCACGCGATGCAGCTCGTTCTTGAGCTTGATGAAGAGCTTTCGCGCTTCCTCGAATCGCTGACGCGCCTCGTCAAACCGGCCGCTCCACATGAACAGTACGCCGAGGTTCAGCGCGGCGACACCGGCCCAGTCGGGCGCGCCGGCCTGTAGCCCCAATTCGACCGCGCTACGAAATGCATCGATGGCCGCCGCGTTGTTTCCGACTTTCGAGTAGCTGACCCCGATCGTAATCTGGCAGCGAACGTACCCGTGGCGATCGTCCATCTCGCTGCAGATTTCCTGCGCGCGGCGATAGAACACGATTGCCTCTTCCGAACCGAGCTCGAAGAGCGTCCAGCCCACGCGCATGAGGGCGTGGGCATGCAGCAGCCGCTCCCCGATGCGCTCGGCCATGTCGGCACTCTCACGGGCCAGACGCTGCGCCGTGGCCGGGTCGCCCAGGCTGCCGTACGTCGTCGACAACATCGTCAGAAGCGACACACGCTCTTTCTGGAGTCCCATCTCCTCGGCGCTCTTGAGCAACGACTGATAGGCCTCGAGTGTTTGCGTCAGCGGCTTGCCGAGCGCGGCTTGCACGCGCTCGTAGAGAATGAGCAGCGGCAGTTTCTCCTTCGGCGTCACCTCGTCTTGCACGACGCTCAGCGCTGATTTACAGAGCTCGACCGCCTCCGCATAACGCGCCGAGACTTCAGCGACCTTGGCGCCCCCGAGGTAGGCCTCGAGCCGTTCCTGCGGGGTGGCGGCGTGGCGCTGTGCCATCGTGAAGAACGCCGCCGCTTCGTCGTGCGCATACACGCTCGTCGCGTTCTCGCCGGCCTGCATCGCGTACCGATAGGCTTTGTCGCTGACTTCCGCCTGATCGAAATGGCCCGCTAGCTCGGCGATCGCGTTCGAGCTCCGCTTCTCGAGCGCTTCGCCGACCGAGTGGTGGATGCGCTTGAGCCGTCGCGGATTCGCCGTGTTCTTGATGGCGTCGAGGAGCAGCGTGTGCGTGAAAGAGTACGAGTCGGCGTCGATGCGCGAGGGCTCGACGACGGCGGCGGCGACAGCCTCGTCGATCACGTCGAGGAGCTCGTCCTCGCTTCCCGCGCCGGCCGCAAGAGCGAGGTCGATGTCGAAAACGCGACCGATGACGGCGGCCGTCGTTAGGATGTTGCGCGTGCGCTCCGAGAGGCGATCAAGACGGCGCGCCATGAGGTCGCTCACCGCAACGGGCAGGCGCAGCTCCGACGTCTGCTTCCAGATCCAGCGTTCGCCCTCGTAACGGATCTCACCCTCTTCCACGAGCGCCCGCAGGACCTGTACGACGAGGAACGGGTTGCCCTCGGTGTGCCGGTAGAGTACCGGCAGCAGCTCGCGTCCCAACTCCTGACCGCGTGAGGCCGCCGCGAGCCACTGCTCCAGTTCGGCGCGCGTTAGGCGTTGCAGTGAGATCTCACCGAACCGCTCGTCACGCGAGAGACGGCGACGGCGATCCATGACGTCCTTGCTCTTGTCCTCGGCGCGAATCGTGAGGCAAATGAGAATGTGATCCGAGTCGAGCTGCGGCACGAGGTGCTCGAGCGTGTCCCAGGTGGCCGAGTCCGCCCACTGCATATCGTCGAGGACGAGCACGAGCGGGCACGTTGCCGCGGCGAGTCGAACGTATTCGACGATTTCCTCGTACAGGGCGTACTTGCTACCCGCTCGTTCGGGTGTCGGCTCCGTGCCGTCCGAGAGCGCGGGAACGAGGCGCGGTAGCTCGCGCCACACTCGTCCAGGCGCATTCACCCGCTGACGAATCGAGCTGAGGATCTCGGCCCATGGACCGTACGGCGGCTTCACGTCGGCTTCGAGCGCGCGGCCCATGACGAGCGAGCCGCCGCGAAGGCGAACCTCGGGCAAGAGCTGCCGTAAGAGCGTCGATTTGCCGACGCCGGCCTCGCCGACAACAGCGACAACGCGCGGCTCACCGCGGAAGGCCGTGTCGAGCATGCGCACGAGCCGCTTCAACTCGTCGACACGTCCGACGAACCGATTGAGGTTGAGCTGCGGCTGTGTCGCCTCCGTGGCCGCACCGGCGACAGCGACGGCGTTTCGTCCGGCTCGCTTCGCTTCGTACAGCGCGCGGTCGGCGGCGGCAAAGACCGCCTCGACGTGGTCCGCGTGTTCGCCGGTTGCCACACCGATGGAGAGCGTGACAGACACCGTCTCGCTCGCACCCCCACGCAGCGGAATTCGCTCGCGCTCGACGGCGACGCGCAACCGGTCGGCGACCTCGCGCGCCGTGTCCATCATCGTGCGCGGGAGCAGTACGACGAACTCGTCCCCCGCGTACCGCCCGATGACGTCACCACCCCGGACGCCGCGCTTGAGCAGAGCGACGACAGCTTTCAGGACATCGTCCCCTTGGAGGTGGCCGTACGTGTCGTTCACGAGCTTAAAGTGATCGACGTCGATGACGAGCAGCGCCGATGGTGGATCGCTGGCGCGGCGGCGGAGGAGGGCATTGTTCGCGGCGTCGAGGAACGCGCGCCTAACGAGCACGCCGGTGAGGTCATCCACTTCGCCAGGCGCGTCCGTCGGCGCCGTGGGGGCTTGCTCCGGTGGGGTTGCCGCGGCATCCGGGAAGCCGCGTCGCAGTGGCCCCAAGCGGCGCATGATGGTCTCGAACAGCGGAAAGAGCTCCGGATCGAACTGGCCGCCGACGTCGCTCCTCATCATGTCCAGAGCCTGGTCATGCGACACAGCCTTCTTATAGCTTCGCTCCGACGTCAGCGCGTCGTAGACGTCGGCAATGCAGAGAATGCGTGCGGTGCGGGGAATCTCCTCGGCCTTGAGCCCGTGTGGATAGCCGGCGCCGTCCCAACGCTCGTGATGCGATTCGACGATCGGCCGCACGTCCCACGGAAAGTCGATGTCGGCGAGCATCTCCACGCCCCACACCGGATGCTTCTTGATCATCACCCATTCCTCCGCCGTTAGGCGGCCGGGCTTGTTGAGGATCTCCGGTGGAATCATCAGCTTGCCGACGTCGTGAAGCAGCGCGCCGATGCGGAACCAGAAGAGCGACTTCTGATCGAGACCCGCCTCGCCCGCCAGCGCGCACGCGAGATCGGCGACGCGCTCGCAATGACCTTGCGTGTAGTGGTCCTTCGATTCGATCGATTCGCCCCAGCGGCGCACGACGTCGAGGAAGTCGCTCTCGAGCCGCGTCGTCTGCCGGTCAATGTCCGCTAGATCGGGACGAGCGTGGAGCTGCGTGAACAGCCGGTGGGCGCGATTCAGGCTCTGCAGCGTGTCGCGGTTGCGTCCTTGCAGCCGGTACAGCTCGGCCATCTCGCGCGCGATCTCGGCCGAGAGCAGGAGATCCTGGCGCGCATCGGCGAGATCCACGGCGTTGCGAAATGCATCCTCGGCTGACGCGAAGTCGCCCGTCTCGCGGAAGATGACGCCGTAGCATTTTCGAACTTCGCCGACACCCTCGGCGTGCTGTGTCTCTTCGGCGATGGCCAGTGCCCGATCGCACGCCTGGCGGGCTTTTGCAAACTCCTTCCGCGCGATCCACAGGGCGGCGAAGTTCACCTCGAGAAGTATTCGCACGCCCACGTCGCCAATTTCGCGACTCAGTGGAATTGCTTCTTCGTACGCGCGCTCGGCTGTCTCCCACCGCTCCATTCGCGTGTAGAGCAGGCCGAGGTTGCTCAACGTAATGCAGATGTACTTGGTGAGGCCCAGCGCGCGATAATCGGCGAGACTTGCCTCGTAGTGCCAGAGCGCCTGCTCGAGCTCACCGCGGATGTTGGCGATGACGCCGAGGTTCTGCGATGTCATCGCCGCGAGCTTGGCTTCCCCGGCGCGGCGGGCGCTTTCTCGTGCCTTGAGATATAACCGCTCCGCCTCATCGAGGCGGCCCATCTTGTAGTTCAGCAAACCCTGAACGTTGATGGCGTGTCCTACCGCCGCTTCGTCGCCAAGCGCCTCGGCGACCGCAAGTGCCGCTTCGAGGCAATCGAACGCGGCATCCAGATTCAGCTCGGCGCCGAAGGTGATACCAATCCAGCGGAGCAGCGACGCCGCGATCGGTGCCTCCTCGGGAGAGCGCAACTGCGACAGCGCTTGCTCGTACAATCCCCGCGCTTCCTGCGTACGTCCCTGCCGCTCGGCGAGCTGCGCACGATCGATGAGCGCCGCGGTCGACGTCGCGGCGCCGAGCAACCGTGACTGCAGCGGATGCTCGAGCGTGTCCGAGAGAGGCTTGGGGGAGTCGCTCATTCGATCTCGGGCAGGGTCGACGAAGGCTGCACCGATGCGCTGGCGATAAAGTGTGATGTGAGCCACGCGCATGCATGTCGCAGGCTCTGGAAGGTGCAGCAGGGCATTCGACTTAAGACGCCCGGATGCCCGCAAAGGTCATCGGGCCAGACCGGTGTTTCGACCGGTCTGGCCCGATGGTATTCCTGCGGCACGGTCGAATCAGCCGACCGCGATGATGTATCCTGAAAAAGAGTTCGTCGTTGGCAGGTGCGTCGCCGCCGAGCTAGCACCGTCTTGCGACGGCTCTGTGCTAGCGCTCAGGACTCCAGCGAGCGCCGCGCACATCAGCAGCCGGACCAGCACCGGCATAGTTACTCGGGACATGTGGATCGAGCCTCCGTGGGGTTCGATAAAGGGTTGAGTGAGGTTGATGTCGTTTTGCGGAGGCTCAGAATCCGACTAGATAGCCGGCGAACGACATGATAGGAGCGCAATCACCACCACCCCAGGCATCGCAGACTTCGCCGGCGCCAACGAGGTAACCGCTGAAGTGCTTCACGCGCCGCGTGACACGGTTACCGCTGTAATCGCTGCTGGCAAAGAGAGATGGGTCCGAGACGCTCTCGTCCACCCACACGCCATCCGATGGACGCTGCCAGAAGATCGGATAGTGGTAGCTCTGATCGAGATCGTAATAGTCCTTCATCGTGAGCGTCACGAATTGCGACGGATCACTGGTGGGCACGAACCGCAGCGCCGGCTGGAAGTCGATAAACGCGTGACCCAGCTTGGAGCTCCAGGTCGCGTGAATCGTGATCGGCTGCTGCAACGGGCTGCAGGGCGCATCCCACGTGTCCTCGCCGTAACCCGACGTGGCCGGGTCGCAGATCGAGTTCGCGGGGAAGTACACGCGATGGTCGCCAGCCTTGAGGCTCTGGGCTTGCGTCGGATCGATGACGAAGTCCTGACTCCAGAGCGAGTCCGTCTTGTTCTTTTTGCCGCGTCCATCGCGACTCACGCCGCCGTTATCGAGCAGCCACTGCTCGAATTGCTGCTCCGAGAGCCGGGGCCGCGCGCGAGTAGGGGGTGGAGCGGTCGCCGTATCGGCGCACGCCGCGAGCAGAACGACCGCGGTCAGCGCCGTACACGAACGTACCAGCATCGATACGCGCATAATTGCCTTTGACCTCATGAGAGTGAGCTGCCGTTGAAACACGTTGGCGGTAGGCCAGCTCGAAAGACCGCCGAGTTGAACAAGGT
>QHUV01000597.1 GCA_003222065.1 Gemmatimonadota bacterium
TGGCGTGGCGTTACCGGCCGCGGGGAGCGGGGCGCTCCAGAGCAGCTTCCCCGTGCGCTTATCGAAAGCGTGAAAGGTGTTGTCGTACGTCGTCGCGCCGATGAAGAGAAGGCCGTTCTCCGTCACGATGGCGCCGCCGTAGTTGTCGGTGCCCGTGTTCTTGATCCCTTGCGCGGCGAGCTTGGGATATTCGCCGAAGGGTATCTGCCAGCGAATGGCGCCTTTGTTGAGATCGATTGCGGTGAGCGTTCCCAAGGGCGGCGAGATACCCGGATAGCCCTCGTTGTCGACGAAGATGTCGAAAAATGCATTCCGCCACGGGACTCCGTAGGGGTCGGGACCCGCGGCGGCCGAGGAGTCGCGGCCGGTGATGAGAAAGTTCACAAGATCAGTCAGGGCACGCCCGTCGAGGGCTGTCCCGAAGGCGGGCATGCGGCCGGTGCCCTCGCGAATGATCTGCGCGATTTGCTCGCGTGTGCGCCGAGCTCCGACGTCCACGAGCGGCGGCGCCATGGCGCTCCCCTGCCGGCTCTCGCCATGACAGCTCGCGCAATTCGCGGCATAGAGCGACTTATCGCTCCTCGGCACGAGCTTGAGCAGCCACGCCATCTCGTTGGCGTTCACGTACAACAGGCCCGTCTGTCGATCGAACGCCGGGCCGCCCCACTCTCCGCCGCCGTCGACGCCGGGAAAGATGATGATGCCTTTGTCGTTAGGCGGATCGAACGGGTCTCTCGTCCCAAACTTCTCGAATTGCTCGAGCGCCGCGGCGTGCGCTTCCGGCGTGCGCGTGGTGAGATCGTTGACGGTGATGCGCTGGCGCGTGAATGGTGGTGGCAGGACGGGGAAGTGCTGCGTCGGCGCGGCGCGGTCGCCGGGGAGCGCCGCGGCGGGCATGGCGCGCTCCGTCACGGGAAAGAGCGGCTTGCCAGTGGAACGATCGAGGAGGTAGACGTGGCCCGTCTTGGTGATCTGGGCGACGGCTTCGACGCGACGCCCGTTATGCATAACGCTGAGGAGCAGGGGCGCCGCGGGGAGATCGCGGTCCCAGAGGTCGTGGCGCAATACCTGATAGTGCCAAACATGCTTGCCGGTCCGTGCGTCGAGCGCGATCACGCTATTGGCGTAGAGATCGTCGCCGAGGCGATTACCGCCCCAGAAGTCGTAGGACGCGGAGCCGGTCGCGACGAAGACCATGGCGTGTGTGGCGTCGAGGGTGACACCCGACCAGGCGTTCGCGCCGCCGGCGGTCTTCCACGCCTCGGGTGGCCAGGTCTCGTAACCCGGCTCGCCGGGATGGGGGATGGTGTGGAAGCTCCAGCGTAACGCGCCGGTCGTGACGTCGTAGGCGCGAATGTCTCCCGGCGCGCTCGGCAACGCCTCGGGCACGGTGCTCCCCATGATGAGCATGTTCTCAAAGACGACGCCGGGAGTGCTCGCGCTCACCGACAACCCCTCGACCGGGCGGCCGAGGCCAGCGCGGAGATCCACCCAGCCGCTGTCGCCGAAGCTCTGAATGGGACGGCCGGTGCGCTTGTCGAGCGCGTAAAGCCGGTTGCGGTAATTGAAGATCACACGATCGGCCGTGACAACGACGCCGCGATGCCGGATGCGCGACGTGGGCGGCGCGCCATGATTCGGGTCGAAGCTCCAGAGCTCCTTGCCCGTCGCGGCATCGAGTGCGAAGACGCGCAACTTGGGTGACGTGCCATAGAGCACGCCATCGACGACGATGGGGTTCGTCTGCATCTCCGAGCCGGAGAACTCATCGTGCGTCTCGTAGGTCCAAGCCACCTCGAGACGACCAACGTTCGACGGGCCGATTTGACTGAGCTTGGTGTAGTGCGTGTGGTCGTCGCTCCCGCCGTACACGGGCCAATCGCTCCGCTGCGCGAAGGTCTGGCGAGACGTGGCAACGATGAGAAAGAGCGACAATACATGACGTTTGAGCATGGCGTGGATACTACACGTCGCCGAACAGCTCGCCAGTCCTGCGTGCTCTGCCTAACGAGCTACGTTGGCGCACGACTTGCCGGCGCGCGGGAATTGCCGTCCACGGTTGCTGTCCGGCTCGGGCCGTGCCATCTTGCGAATCGGGCAACCATTGAACCGTCGCCGCGCTGCCCGCGCCACCCCATCGGACCGTTCTATGCGAGGGCTGCTGCTGTACCCGGAGTTTCCCGCGAGCTCATTTTGGAGCTATCGGCACATCATGCCGATGGTCGGCGCTCGAGCCGCGTTCCCACCACTGGGTCTCCTGACGTTCGCGGCGCTGATGCCCGAGACGTGGTCGTTCGAGCTCATCGATCTCAATGTGGCGCGGCTGACCGACGCGGAGCTGCGTGAGCGCATCGCCGCCGTCGACGCCGTGTTCGTGAGCGCGATGTCGGTGCAGAACAAGGCGAGCGGCGGCGTCATTCCGATGATGCGCCCGTCGTCCTGATCCCGGCGGCGATTGCGGCGCAGGCACCCGGTTCGCGAAAGGCGCTCAATGATCGGACGATCTTCAAGGAGCTTGGCGATGTGCCACCGCCGCGGTGGGACTTGATCGACGTGCGCGACTACCGGGCGATGATGATGCAGACCACTGTCGGCTGCCGATTCCGATGCGACTTCTGTGACATCATTCAATTCAACGGCGGCTTTACCAGACCGAAGACGCTTGCATCGGTGGGCAATGAGCTGGCGGCACTGCTCGCCCTCGGCTATCGAGGCGGCATCTTCACGGTCGATGACAACTTTGTCGGCAACCCGGAGGCGATCGAATCCATTCTTCATGTGATGATCGACTTCCAGCGCGCTCATGATTACCCGTTCTCCTTCTACACGCAGGCGAGCCTCGACCTTGGCTCGGCGAAGCTCGCGCACCTGCTGCCGCTCATGAAGGAAGCCGGCTTCTCGGAGGTGTTTCTCGGCATCGAGAATCCCGATCCGGCGGCGCTGCAAGGGATGAACAAGAAGCAGAACTTGAAGGTCGACATTGCGGAGACGGTGGCGACGATCCAGCACGCGGGGATCGAGGTGATGGCGGGATTCATCTTCGGCTCGGATGAGGACACGATCGACACCGCGACGGCGATCTCGGCGTTCGCGACGGGAGTCGCGATTCCGACCGCGATGACGGGCATGCTGACGCCCATTCCGCACACGCCGTTAGGCGAGCGGCTGCGCGCCG
>QHUV01000080.1 GCA_003222065.1 Gemmatimonadota bacterium
CTTCCGGCTTGCTCGCGTCGGCGACATACGCTTGCAGCACGCCGACCGTCCCGCCACCGACGCCCTGCACAACGCGCGACAGCAAGAGAACCCACAGCGTGCCGGCGAGCCCGAAGACGACGTACGCCAACGCCGAGATTAGCAAACCCGTAATAACCGCCGGCCGCCGCCCGAAGCGGTCGGAGACACGGCCCCACGTTGGCGCGCTCAGGAGCTGCGCGATGGAGAACGCGGAGATGAGCAATCCAATGACGAAGCCGGTCGCCCCCATGCGCGTGGCGTAAAACGGCACGAGCGGTAGCACCATCGCGAAGCCGACCATGTCGACGAACGCCGTGATCATGAGGATGAGCAGCTTGCCCATTGACGCCTCGCAACAGGATGGTAGTTCGGGCGAGCCCCAACTTATTCGCGACGCTTGCATGGCGAAACCCAATTCGTCACGCCAGGCGGGCGAATCACGGAGCGCGTCTCGGCAGTCGGCGCGCATCAGCGGGCACCCTTCTCGCAGGACGCGAATCACTGGAAGAAAGGGACATCACATTAGATGGCCGGTCGTCTGACAAGGGCGACTGGGCGCGCACGGAGATCCACATGACAGAATGGACAACAGATGTCGACGACGGCGGCGCAATCGAGGAGCCGCCGATGACATCGCAGCCGGTGCTGCGGACCGCGCGACGGTCCGCGCTTCGCCGTTCGTCTTCCCGTCGTGAGCTGTACGCCGACGCGCGGGACGAGGCACGGCGCGTGCGCGGCCGTGCCGCGTTCGTCTGGAGAGGACGCGTGCTGCCCGTCGGCGTGCCAATCGCCGCGGCGGCGGGACTTCTCACGTGGCGCCAGCGCCGCTCGGCACGCGACACGATCGGCGCCGTGATCGCCGCCGGCGTGCTGAGTTACCTGGAAGCGCGGCTCGAGTGGGGCGTGCGCAGGCGAGCATACCGCCGGCGGAGAGACACAGAATAGGCAACGCTCTCGTGGCAAGTGGTGACAAATCGGGACGTGGCAACAGCGTGACAACTGGCCCCCCCCCCACACCATCTCGTTATGCTCACAAATCTCGGCCAGGACCTCCGTTACGGCGTCCGGAAGCTGCGCATGTCGCCAGGCTTCACGTTCGTCGCCGTGCTCACCTTGGCAATCGGGATCGGCGCCAACACGGTGATGTTCGGGATCGTCGATGGGCTGCTCTTCCGGCCGCCCGCGGCCGTCGCCGATCCGGCTGGACTGGTGCGCGTCGAGCTGGAGCTCCAGCTGCCTAACGGGCCGCCGCAAATGACCGGCGTGCTGTCGTATCCCGATTTCGTGAACGTGCGCGATCGCGCACAAGGTTTGGCACACACCGCGGCCTTCGCGCGCACGACCGTACAAGTCGGACGAGGCGAAGAGGCGCGCGGCGAGCCGGTGATCATCGCGTCGGGCGACTATTTCACGACGCTCGGAGTGCGTGCCGCGACGGGCCGGCTGATGGCCGCCGCGGACGATCGCGAGGGTGCCGCTCTGCCGGTGGCGGTTCTGAGCTGGGACTATTTTCAGCGCGTCTATTCCGGCGATCCGCGCGCGATCGGCCAGACGATCGTGCTCAATGGACACTCGTTCACGATTATCGGCGTTGCGCCGCGGCGATTCACCGGAATCGACCTGGGCTCGCCGAGCCTCTGGGTGCCGCTCGGCACGGCAGCCGACCTCGGATACGACGCGCGCATGGTGCGATCCCGCTTCGCGTCGTGGCTCGCCGTCGTCGGGCGGCTGGCGCCGAACGCGACGCGTGAGCGGGCGCAGGCGACCGTTCAGGCGGCGCTGCTCGCGGCGCGTGACGAAGGCGCCGAGCCGCCACCGACTGGTTTCGGGCCCGGCGGCGGCATGCCGTCGGGAGGTGAGGTGCGCGTGCAGATCGGCGGTCCCGGTCCGGGCCGAGGCGGTCGGCAAGAGGCGCCGCCGGCGCGGCGTGCCAGCCTAACGAGAATTGCCGGGGCTGGATCCGCGGCCAGCCCGGGCGGCCGTGCCGGCGGTCGTAGTACGCCGGTATCCCTGTGGTTCCTCGCTGTCACCGGGACCGTGCTCCTCATCGCTTGCGCGAACGTCGCGAATCTGCTGCTCGTACGCGCCGCCAACCGGTCGCACGAGATCGCGGTGCGCCTATCGCTCGGCGCGACGCGCGAGCGGCTCGCCAGACAGCTCCTGACCGAAAGCGTGCTCCTCGCCGCGTTAGGCGGCGGGGTGGCCGTCGCCGTCGCGCTCGCCGGCGCCGCGGCGCTGCCGAGCATGCTCCCGCTGCCGCCAATGCCGGCAATCGTGGATGCACGGGCGCTGTTTTTCACGGCCCTCGTCGCTGCGGTGACGACGCTCGTCTTTGGTCTGGCGCCGGCCTGGCGCGCAACGCGTCAGGAGTTGAACGCCGTCCTCGGCGCCGCCGGCCGGACGCGCGCCGGCCGCTCGGCCGGTCGCGACGCGCTCGTCGTCGTGCAACTGGGTGCGTCGCTGGCCTTGCTCATCGCCGCCGGACTATTCGTGCGTAGCCTGCGAAACGTGAAGGCGGTCGACACTGGCTTTGCCGCCGACCGGCTGCTCCTCGCCAGCGCCGACGTGCGCGGTGCGCGCTTTACGCGGGAGCAGTCGGTCGAATATTGGCAGCGCGCGCTCGACCGGGTGAAGGCCTTGCCCGGCGTCCGCAGTGCGTCGTTAGGCGCGGCCATGCCATTCGAGATGAACCTGACGTTCGGGGTCGACATCCCCAGCGTGCCCTCGCCCGACAGACGGCCGCGCCCCACATCGGCGGACTTCGTTGGACCCGAGTTCTTCGCGACCGCCGGTATCCCGGTGCTGCAAGGACGGGCCTTTGGTGCCGACGATCGCGCGACCGGGGCACCCGTCGCGATCGTGAATCAAACGTTCGCACGACGCTACCTGCACGGCGTGAATCCGCTCTCGGCATGCATCGCCGGCGGCGGCCCGGGAGACGACAGCTGCGCGCAGATCGTCGGCATGGTGGCGGATGCGCACTACGGCGATGTGACGCGCGAGCCCGAGCCCTTCATGTACAGGCCGATCGCACAGCGCCCAGCACCAATGCCCCCGCTGACGATGCTATACGTGCATACGGTCGGCGAGCCGGCGGCGGTAAGCGGAGCGCTGCGGCGTGAGCTGCAGTCGCTCGACACACGCGTCGCGTTCGCCACGGTGCGCCCGATGACGGTCATGATCGAGCCGCAGCTCGCGCCTTGGCGCATCGGAACATTCATCTTCATGCTCTTCGGACTCCTCGGCGCGCTGCTCGCGGCGGTTGGACTGTACGGGGTCGTGTCGTTCGTGGTGGCGCAGCGTACGCGCGAGTTCGGCGTCCGTCTCGCTCTCGGCGCGCAGACGGGCGACGTGCTGCGCTTGGTTCTACGCCACGGCGCGCGGCTTGTACTAGTGGGCCTCGCCGTCGGCGCGATTGTCGCCGCGCTCTCGACTCGACTGTTCGTGTCGCTGATGTTCGGGGTGAGCGTGCTCGATCCCATAGTATATCTCGGCATGGCGGCCGCACTGGCGTTCGTTGCCCTCCTGGCGTCGTACGTCCCGGCGCTTCGGGCGACGCGAGTGGATCCGATCGAGGCGCTTAGGAGCGAGTAGCGCGACAGGCGGAGGGCGAAACTGCCGGAGAGCGTAACTGCCGACAGCGTGACTGCTGACAGCGCAACTGCCGGAGAGCGCAACTGCTGGAACGCGCTGAGATGCCTAACGGCGGTCGCGGCTACGCCGTCAGCAGTCGCGCCGTCAGCAGTCGCGCCCTCCAGTAGTTGCGCCGTCCTGCCGTCGCACTCTTCTTTACTCAATGTCAGCTCTTGAATTCTCCAGCGACGTCGGCATCGTCGCCGTCTTCGTACTGACGTTCAATATCCTCCTTGGCCTGCTCATGGGTGTGAAGTACAACCCGTGGCGTCGTTGGCCGCACCGGCGTATCAATTACTTCAAGATTCACAAATGGACCGGGTACGTCGCACTCACGCTGACGCTGCTGCACGTCGTGCTGCTGCTCGTGTCGACGGAGGCCAAGTTCCGCGTCATTGACGCGCTCTATCCGCTCGTTGGTCCGAAGCAGCCGATCATAAACACGCTCGGCGCGGCGGCGATGTACGTGCTGATCGTCGTCGTCGTGACGTCGTACTATCGCGCCGCGATTGGCCACGACCGATGGCATATCATTCATTATGGTACGTATCTCACGGCGGCTCTCTTCTTCGTGCACGGTATCTGGTCGGACCCGTCGCTCAAGGACCACGCGATCGACTACCTCGACGCCGAGAAAGTCGGCATCGAGGTCTGTCTCCTCATCGTCGTTGCCGGCTCGTACTTCCGTTGGCGCCAAGCTCTCAGGCGACGTCGCGCGTTAGGCACTCGAAAGGCCTACGGCAGCGAACCCCTAGCACCTAGCACCTAGCACCTACTCTCGTGACCGTCTCATCGAAATCGGATCTCGCTGGCCTCGAGCGCGTCGGCTCGCTGGTGGCGTTGGCGTTGCGCGAGATGGAGCGCGAGACGCGGCCTGGACTTTCCACCGCGCAGCTCGACGCCATCGGCGCGGCATTCTTGCGAAAGCATGGGGCGCGGTCGGCGCCGCAGCTCAGTTACGGCTTCCCAGGGTTCACGTGCATCAGCGTCAACGAGCAGATCGTGCACGGTGTACCTGGTCCGCGTGTGCTGGCACCCGGCGACGTGGTGAAGATCGACGTCACGGCGGAGCTCGACGGGTTTGTCGCCGATGCGGCGATCACAGTGACGCTGCCGCCGGTGACCGCCGAGGCGCGGCGGCTCCGCAAATGCGCACAGCGCGCCTTCACGCGGGCGATGACGGTCGCGCGCGCCGGAACAGCGATTCGGGAGATCGGGCGCGTCGTCGAGGAGGAGGTCACCCGGCACGACTTCGCCGTCGTGCGCGAGATGTGCGGTCATGGCGTCGGCCGATCGATTCACGAGAGCCCGTCGGTGCCTAACTACTACAGCATGATGACGCGCGGCACGCTGGCGAACGGGATGGTGCTCGCGGTCGAGCCGATTATATGCGCTCGCGCTGCCCACGTTGTGGAAGAAGCTGACGGCTGGACGCTCCGCACGCACAACGGCTCACTCGCCGCGCACTACGAGCATACGGTCGTGATCGGCGACGGCGAGCCGCACGTCATCACCAGACTGCCGGCGGCCTGACCTCTTCAATCCAAACGCAGCGTTGACACAGGGTCGATCATAGCAGCCCGACGAGCGGGAAGATACGCCGCAGTAACGGCGACGGCGCTGAGCGTGACCGCAATCAAGGCGATAGTCGCGGGCTCGAGCAAGTAAAGCCCCTGCATCATCGCCGAGACGGCGCGCGCGATTGCCGTACCGATTGCCAATCCAACGACAAGCCCGATCCAGAGCGGAGCAATGCTCCGGCCGAGGACGAGTCGAATCACATCGTTTGCCTGCGCTCCCAATGCCATGCGGATCCCGACCTCGCGCGTCTGCTGACTGACCGCGAAACCGACGGCGCTGTACACACCGACGCACGCCATGCCGAGCCCGAGGATGCCGATCACCCCGAAGAGCATGCCGAGGATGCGCGTCGTTAGGTACGTGCTTTCCGTCGCCATGACGCCCTCGAGTGTCTGATACATGACCGAGAGGTGGGGATCGAGTGCTCGAAACTCGGCCGCGAGCGCGGCCGTCACCGATGACACGTTCCGCTCTGATCGCACGAGAAACTCGGACGTCCATTCCGACGGCGGAAAGGGGAGATACAACGCGCCCGGATCTCGCGTGACAGTGGACGAACTGTATACGTCGGCCGCGACACCAACGACTTCGCTTGACGGCATATAGATCTGTCGCTGAAACGCGAAATGCGCCTCACCTGGTGCGCCGACGGTCACGCGGCGCCCGATGGGATCCGCAATTCCCCAGAGTCGGCGGGCGAGGCTCGCGCTCACGATCGCAACTGGCGCACTGGTCGCTTGTTCTTGACTGGTGAAGGCGCGGCCGCGAAGCAGCGGTATGTGGAGCGTGGCGAAGTAGCGGTCGCCGATCAGCGTGTAAGCGTACCGGAGCGTCCGCGCGCGCTCCGCGGAGTCGTGCGCAGCGCGCGTGTCTGTCGAAGCGACCGATGTCATCGTGACATTGCCGTCCAATGGGACGCGTGACGACACGGCGACGCTCGCGACGCCAGGGAGCGCGGGTAAACGTTCGGCGAGCGTGCGCCGAAGCGTCGCGACGCGATCGGGCGTATACGTGGTGCCGTTCGGATATTCGACGGTCACGCGAAGAACAGCCTTCGTCTCGAAGCCTGGGGAGGTGGTCACGAGACGCTGCGAGGCGCGGACGAGAAGGCCCGCCGAAAGGAGCAATGTTAGGCAGACGGCGATCTGCGTGCCAACGAGCCATCCGCGAAAGCGTGATTTGGCGCGCGGGCCGAAGAACGGCAGATCATCCTTCAGGGCCGCCTGCAGATCGGGACGAGTCATGTGGAGCGCCGGTGCGAGGCCGAAGACAATCCCCGTCGCCAGCGCGATTCCTAACGTATAGACAGCAATTCGTGCATCCGGGCTGACGCGCAAGACGAGCGATCCGCCGTCCCCGAGGCCCGAGCTCGTGAGTGACGATTGGATCGCGCGGACGACCGCGCCAAGTACCCAGGTGGAAATCAGCAAGCCCGCCACTGATGCGGCCGCGGCGACGAGAATGCATTCGGTGAGTAGTTGCCTGACGAGACGCCCGCGGCCCGCGCCGAGCGCGAGACGAATCGCGATTTCTCTTTGACGCGACGCGGCGCGACCGAGGAGCAAGCCCGCGACGTTAGCGCACGCGATGAGAAGGATGAGCGCGACCGCCGGCTGAAAGAGGAAGAAGACCAGGGCCAGTCGGCTATGCACGTCTGCGCCGAGCGGCGCGGAGGTCTCGGCGCGAAAGATGGCGTGCGGATCGAGCGCTGGGTTTGCCCGGTGGAGCGCGGTCGCAAGCGCCGTCAGCTCGGCGCGCGCGCGCTCGACCGTCGCGCCTGTCGCGAGACGGGCGACGACCTGGCAACAAATCGCGTTGACCGCCGCGACGCGATCGCGCTCGGGCGTTTGCGCACCTAACGGCAGCCAGACGTCCGGCACCTGCGGCCGCGTACCCATGAAATCCCGCGGTGTGATGCCGACGACGCGTGAGGGATAGCCGTTGACGAGCAATGAGGTTCCCAAGATCGCCGGGTCGCTCGCGAAGCGTCGCCGCCAGAAATTCTCGCTGAGCAGGACGGGGTAGGGCAGGGCAACGGCGCGGTCATCGTCGACACTGAACCCATGTCCGAGGATCGGACGCACCCGCCACACGTCGAAAAAGTTGGCCGACACAAATAGCCCGAGCATCGGCTCGGCGCTGCCTTGCAGACGCTGCGGTCCGGCGAGGCCGAAGAGCGTCGCCGCGCCCGACGGCGCGCCACCTAACGACTCGTCGACGCCGCTCAGGCGCA
>QHUV01000598.1 GCA_003222065.1 Gemmatimonadota bacterium
TGGGAGAAAAGTCGCAGCGCATCGGCAAGATCACCGACGCCATCGGCGCGATCGCGCGTCAAACCAACCTGCTTGCCCTCAACGCCGCGATCGAAGCGTCACGCGCCGGCGAGCATGGGAAGGGCTTTGCCGTCGTCGCTGACGAGGTGCGCAAGCTCGCCGGCGAAAGCGCGCGCGCGCTGGACACGATTCGCAAACTCGCCACCGAGATCCGGAATGCCGCCATCCGGACCGAGGACCACATCGGCCAGGTGAGCGATCGCGTCGCCGAAGGCGAATCGGTCATTCGTGCGTCATCCGTCGCCCTTGGCCAGATCTCGCGAGAGATCGAAGCGAGTCGCAGCGCGGTCGATCTGATCGTTGCCTCGGCGGACGCACAACGCGAAGAAGCCGCCGCGCTCGCGAAGGAGATCGAGAGCATCGCCGTCGTCGCCGAGCAAAATGCCGCCACCTCGGAAGAGGTCAGCGCCGTGGTGCAACAGCAGACCGCTTCGATGACCGCCGTGGCATCGTCCAGCCAGCATCTGGCGGCGATCGCCGAGCGCCTCAAGAGCTCGATGACCCAGTTCAGCCTGTGAGAGACAGCGAGCCATGAGCTCAGGAGCCAAGGTGATGAGAGTTTCCTCATGGCTGATCCGGCACCTGGTCGGTCTCGGTCTGCTGGTGATGTTCGTCGCGGGCTGTGGCAGCTCGTCCGATCTCGGCGATCGCATTGCTGGCCACCGCGGATCGCCCTTTGCCCTTTTCGGCAGAAAGGACATGCGCGCCGGGTTGCGCTTCGACGTGTTGCGCGATGCGGCGACGAAGGAGTCCGCGAAGCAATACGAGTGCGTTCCCCTCTGGTCAAAGGCGCGCCGATGCTCCGTGCCTATCGAGTCCGGCGTACTGACGGCCATTGTCGACAGCACTGATCGTGTGATTCGCCTCCTGGCCGCGACGGATCCGATGTTGCGCAATGGCATCAACGTCCACGGCCAATTGATATTTCGAGACGTCGTTCGAGACACCCGCGCGGCTTGGGATTCGGTTGGCACGAGTCATCGCGATGACAGCGATCCGAGCTCACCCGAGGTGCGGTGGCTCGACCGTACCCAACGCTGGGCAGGCTCCCTGTGGTACTCACGCGGCCATCGGGCCGACGTCCCGACATCGGACGGTGTAAGGGACGCCGAGCTCGCGATGACGTTGCCGGAGAGCGTCGGCGTGACCGACATGCCGTCTTACGCCCTGTTCGCGCAATTGCGTCCGCCGGCGCCGGTAAGGACGGTGCCGCCAAGGGTCAATCTTCCCGCTCCGCGTCCGCCGACGCCGGACGAGATTCTCACCATGCTGCGCTCCGATCTGCGCGCGGTGACGATCGCCGAAGAGGGCGCCGTTCACCGGACGGGCCGATACGAGCCGGCTCTCGAGCGATTGTCCTTGACACCCAGCAGCGACGTGCGCCTCGCATTGCTCTACGCGACGTCAGAAGGGTGGAGTGCGATGGCAACCCATCCCTCGCTCCCGGGAATTAGCTGTGTCGTCTTTGCGGGGGACGTAGCGACGCATCCGGCGACGCAGAAGCAAGGGCGGCACGGTGCGGCGGGAGACATCGTCTGCGACCAGCCTTAGTCACGGCGGCAAGAATGATCAGAGAACGCTCAATCTCTCGTCAGCGCTTCGTTCGCCGTCTCGGCTAAGCCGATCCGCGCCCCGCCCGTCACG
>QHUV01000599.1 GCA_003222065.1 Gemmatimonadota bacterium
TGGAATCGCTTCGCCGGCAAGGCCATCGGGAACTCCTCGCCCGTCCATCCGCTCGTGATGTGATCGCACGATGTTGAGCGCGATAGGGGCGTCGCCGAGCAGCGGCGCGAGCACTTTCCATCCGACGATCGGGTGAATCATGATGTGCTCGTACTCTTCCGCGGTCAGCTTCTCCGTCTTGTTCAGGACCGCTTCGCGCACGCCGATCTTGCCAATGTCGTGCACGTGTCCACCAAGCTCGATCTGCCGCACCGTCTCGTCGTCAAGGCGCAACGTTCGCGCGAGAATCGATGCGTATTGGCTCACCCGAAC
>QHUV01000600.1 GCA_003222065.1 Gemmatimonadota bacterium
TACTCCGACGTTTGCCACCAATGCTGGATCATGAAGTCGAGATAGGCTTGATGATCAGTCGCCTTGGCAAGCCGCAGCCACGCCGGCGGCGCCATGAAGAGGGCGTCGCACCACCACCAGCCCGTACCCGCGTCGGGATTGCGCGCGCGATCGGTGCTCAGGTTGTCGTTGGTCGGATGTGCCAGGATCCAATCGAAGCGCGCACGCATCGGCGCGATCATGGCGGAGTCTCCATGCTGCATGTACAGGTCGGCGTACACCTGGCCCACACAGTGATCGTCAGCGAGGTAGGGTGAACCTTCAGTACCGAGCTTCCAGCCGTTCTTCTCGCCCATTCGCAGCATCGCGGCATGGAAGCGCCCGTCCGAGCTGATTGCGGCGAGCGCCATGAAGCCAGTGTATCCAGCGCACTGCGTCCAGGTGGCGGGATCGTGCTTGGATGGATGTGCGAGCTGCCAATCCGCGACGCGCTTCATCAGGTCGAGGACTTCGTCCGGCCGTGACTTGGTGCTCACAGGTCTCGTGAACACACACGCGGTGCACAGCGTCGCGCACAGCCCGAGACATACGATACGAACGCCGGCTCGCAGCAGCCGAATCAAGGGGCGATCTCGATGAGTATTTGCAAGATTTCCATTGATGTACGCAAAGATGACACCTGTTCTTCGGCGTGCGGCGCCGTCTGGCCATCTCTTCATCGGCACGTTACGTTCGCCCGATGCCAGAGCTGCGAGACCAGCTCCTTCATGCGCTCGCCGATCGCTACGCAATCGAGCGCGAGATCGGCGCTGGAGGCATGGCGACGGTCTATCTCGCGCGCGACCTCAAGCACGACCGACAGGTCGCATTGAAGGTTCTCGACCCAGAGCTTGCCGCGGTCATGGGCGTCGAGCGGTTTCTCGCCGAGATCCGCGTCACCGCCCACCTCCAACACCCGAATCTCCTTCCGCTCTTCGACTCTGGAGAGACAGCGAACGGATCGCTCTTCTACGTTATGCCTTTCGTCGAGGGCGAATCGCTTCGCCACCGCGTCGACCGTGAGAAGCAGCTCCCAATCGACGCAGCTCTCCGCATAACGACGGCGATCGCCAGCGCGCTCGACTACGCACACCGCCACCATGTCATCCATCGCGATCTCAAGCCCGAGAACGTCCTCTTCCACGAGGGCCAGCCGCTCGTCGCCGACTTCGGGATCGCGCTCGCCGTTTCACAAGCGGGCGGACATCGAATCACGCAGACGGGCCTGAGTCTCGGCACGCCGGCCTACATGAGCCCGGAGCAAGCGACGGGCGACCGCGCCATCGACGGCCGTACCGACATCTATTCGCTCGGCGCGATTCTTTATGAAATGCTCACTGGCGAGCCGCCACACACGGGCACGACGGCGCAGGCGATCATCGCGCGGGTCCTCACGGAGAAGCCGCGCGCCGTACGCACCGTGCGGCCCGCGGTGCCCGTGCATGTCGAGTCTGCGGTCGAGCGGGCCCTCGAAAAGCTCCCCGCCGACCGGTGGGAGACGGCGGGCGCATTCTGTGATGCACTGACCGGAAAGACGACGGCAGGACTTCCGTCGCATGTCAGCGCTGGTCGCTCGCGAACGCGCGAGCTGCTCGCGCCAACGTCGCTCGCTCTGGCCGCCTTCGGTCTCGTGGCCGCGACGCTCGCTGTCGTCGAGTGGCGCGCCGCGCGGCGCGCCGAAGACGCAACGATCATTCGCTTCGAGGTGCCGCTGACGGGCGCTGACCGTTCGGCCCTCTCGCCAGCGCCCGCCATTTCTCCCGATGGGAATACCATCGCCTATTACGGCTACCTGCCTAACGGCCAGCCAACGGTGTTCCTCCGCGCACTCGGCGAACTGAGCCCGAGGCCGCTCTCCGGCACCGAGTCGGCGGTGCAGGCGAGCTTCTCGCCCGATGGGCAATCGCTGGCTTTTTTCTCGCTGGGGATGCTGAGGAAGATCCACATCGCCACGGGCAGCATACGCACTCTCGCGGCCATCAATCTGCCGGAGGGCGTAGACTGGGGCCGTGACGACCGGATCGTCGTCGCGGTGGA
>QHUV01000601.1 GCA_003222065.1 Gemmatimonadota bacterium
CAGCAAGGTGTGTCGCGCCTCCTCCCACCCGTCGCGGCGAATGTGGCGCCAGCTGAGGGCGATCTCGGCCGGCTCGCCGTGAGCGGCGCAGGTATAGTGCCCGAGGCGGCTCCGCATACGACGGGAGACACGTAGGGATACTGCCTTCAGCCGGCCGTGAAAGTGCTTCGCGTTGTACAGCTGGTGGCACCGTACCAGCTCGGCGACGAGCGATCGCTCCTCCGGCCGCGTGCGGGGCCGCCGCAGGATAGTCGTGCTGACGATCGGATGCGTAACGATGATTCGCTGCGCGGCACGACGCTCGGCGCGCGTTCGCCCTTGAACGAAGACGACGATGGCGCGCAGGACGTCGAGCGGCGCATCGACATAGCCTTCGTGGACGCGCAGCGTACCGCCGCTGAAGCTCACCATCACGTGACGATTGCGCGTTAGGCGGCAGCAGTCGATGCGCGCCAGACCGAGTCCGCGAAGGCGCGCGAGGAAGCGGCCCGCCACGTCATCGGCGGGGACGGGGGACGCCACGAGTCGATCGAGCTCGAATGCGAGCTGGGCGCTGTCCGCCGCGCCGAACAGTCGCCTCAGCGTGCGAAGCATTTGGACGGGCCGGGGACGAACGCCTTATCGTCGGAGGACCAGAGCAGGGTCGACACGTCGATCGACTCGTTCGTTATGCGGATGCTATTCACCGAGCTGGGGCGTCCACCGCGCGCTCGATTGGAGATCGTCCCCGCTGTCGAGATGACCGTGCCTTTCTTCGTGTGCTCGATGTAGTGCACGGCTTCCTGGTGGTCGTGGCCACAGAGGACGAGATCGACGCCCATCTCGGCGAACGCGCCGAGAATTCGTTGCGTGTGTTTCAGTCCATGACGGCGCGACAGCTCACCCATCACCGGATTGTGATGCATGACAATGGCACGCGCATCGCCGGCGCGCGAGCGCTCGAATTCCGTTCGCGCCCGCTCGAGCTGATCGCGCCGCAAATCGCCGATGATCGAGATGTCGCGAAGATTCCAGGTGAGGGTGCGTCGCGTGACACCTTGCGATGTGTTCAGTCCAACGATCGTCGCGCCGGCAATGCGGAGCACCGGCTCGACGTCCTCGCTGATATAGCGGCGATAGTTCTCGAGCATTGCCATCGGGTTGCCAAATCCGAGCGGTGCCTTCCACCAGGCAACGTCGTGATTGCCGGGCACGACAATCACTTCGCTGAATCGCTTGGCGTGCTGGAGGAAGACGCGAGCGCGCTGGAATTCACCCGAGCGCGCGCGCTGTGAGAGATCTCCGGATATGGCGACGACGTCGTAGTGACGTTCGGCGATGATCGTCTCGATGGCCTCATACTGCGCGGGGACGGCCGGATGGCCGAAGTGCAAATCCGAACAATGGAAGAGCGTCGTCGTTAGGGCTTCTCCGACCCGCTTCTCGGTGCGGCTCTCGGCCGCCATCGGCTCTCTGTCGCTCGGCATTAGAGCTTGGCGATAATGGCGTCAGTGAACTGATCGGTGCTCGCGTTGCCGCCGAGGTCGCGCGTGACCGTCTTGCCCTCACGCACGGTCTGCTCGAGCGCCGTTCGCACGTGACGTGCCCGCTCGATGTCGCCGAGATGCTCGAGGAGCATGCAGGCGGCGAGCATCAGCGCGCCGGGGTTCGCGATGTTTTTCCCGGCGATATCAGGGGCGGTGCCGTGGACTGCTTCGAAGATCGCGCCGTGCCTGCCGATGTTCGCGCCCGGCGCCAACCCGAGGCCTCCGACCAGCCCGGAAATCTGATCGGAGAGAATGTCGCCGAAGAGATTCGTCGTCACGATCACGTCGAAGCGCTCGGGATGTAGCACGAGGTTCATGGCCATCGCGTCGACGATACGCTCCTCGAAGTCGACCTCCGCCGCGAAATCGCGCGCCACCATGCGGCCGACATCGAGAAAGAGGCCTTGAGCGAATTTGAGAATGTTGGCTTTGTGCACGAGCGTCACCTTGCGGCGTCCGTGCTTCACCGCATACTCGAACGCGTACCTAACGATTCGCTCCGACCCCTCGCGCGTGATGATCGCGATCGCTTCAGCCGCGGCGCGCGGATCGTCGCCGATCTTGATGTAGTGCTCGATGCCGACATAGAGACCCTCGGTGTTTTCTCGCACGAGCACCAGATCGAGATTTTGGTATCGGCCTCCGGGCAGTATGGAATACGCGGGCCTGACGTTCGCGTACAGATCAAAGCTTTTGCGCAGCGCGACGTTGATCGAGCGATAGCCCTCACCGACCGGGGTTTCCAGTGGCCCTTTCAGGGCGACGCGCGTTCGCTTGATCGAATCCAGCGTTTCGTCGGGGATGGGGTCTCCATACTTGGCGACGGCGGCCATGCCGGCGACCTGCTCCTCCCAGCTGATCTCGGCGCCCGCCGCGCCGAGCAGCCGCACCGTGGCGCGAGTGATCGACGGTCCGATTCCGTCGCCGGGAATCAGCGTGACTTTCGTCGCCATGCTCAGCTCATCGACTCACAATGAGATCCACGAGTCGTGTCGCCAGTACTCTCCTGAGGATGCGGGGATCCGTGCTCGCGGTATCGCTCTGCACCTCTCCGACCCAGCGGGCCTCCGAGAAGCGAGGGTCAATGAGGGCGAGACGCAATGTCGCGCGAGCCGCACCCGCCGGATTCTCGGCG
>QHUV01000602.1 GCA_003222065.1 Gemmatimonadota bacterium
AGGAGGCGAGCTTCGCTGAAGTCTTCGACGCCATCCGGCGCGTGCTCCGCTCCGTATGACGACCGGACTCCGCGAGCTGCTCGCGCGGCTTCGCGACCGACTCCAGCGCGACCGACTCAGCGCCGAGCTCGACGAAGAGCTTCGCTATCACCAGGCGCTACTCGAGCGTGATCGCATCGCCGACCGCACCATCGGCAACATCACCCACTATAAAGAGGAGACCCGCGCCATGTGGAGTCTGGGACTCACCGACGACCTCCTTCACGATGTACGCTACGCCGTGCGTGTACTCCAGCGCGACCGCGGCTTCACCGCCGCCGTGGTCCTCACCATCGCGTTAGGCATCGGCGCCAACACCGCCGCCTTTAGCATCGTCAACGCGGTGCTCCTTCGCCCGCTCCCCTACCGCGAGTCCGAACGGCTGATCTCGGTCTGGACTGGGCCCGTCGGGAACCCTTCCGACCGCAACCCGGCGGCGCTGCCGGATCTCCGCGATTGGGAGCGGCAGGCAAAGACAGTCACCGGCATTGCGGGCTACGGCTTCAATCGCTTCGACATCACCGGGAATAATGGCGACTACCAAGCTCGCGCCATTCAGTCGACGCGTTCGCTCTATGACGTGCTCGGCGCAACGCCGCTGCTCGGCCGCATGCCGCGTCCGGAGGAGGAGGGTGCACCGGTCGTCACCATCAGCTACCGGCTGTGGTGGGAACGATTCGGTGGTGCCAGCGACGTGCTCGGCAAACAGCTCGTCATGAGCCATCAGCCGTACACGATCATCGGCGTCATGCCCGCCGGCTTTCACTTCCCGTCGCCCGACATCGATCTCTGGGGCACGCTGTACTCGATCATGTCCTTGCCTAACGCGGGTCAGAACCCCTGGCTCACGAGTCGGTCGCTCCACGGCTATCGCACGCTGGCGCGACTGGCGCCGGGCGTCACGGCACAGCAGGCCGAAGTCGAGATTGGCGGCATCCAGCGCCGCATCGGCGCCGAGTTTCCGGAGTCTGACGGGATGCTGATCCATGTGCAGTCCGTCAAGGACGATGCGGTTCGCGGCGTCGCACGCGGCCTCTGGACCGTCTTCGGTGCGGCGGGGCTCATCCTGCTCCTGGCGTGCGTCAATGCCGCGCATCTTCTCCTCGAGCGGATGGCGGCGCGCACCCGCGAGCTCGCGGTCCGTCGAGCGTTAGGCGCGGATCGTGGGCGCGTCCTGCGGCAACTCGCCACGGAAAGCGTCGTCCTCGGACTACTCGGCGGCATGGCCGGAATCGCATTTGCGTATGCCGCGATGCGCGCGCTGCTCGGCCTCGCCCCAGCCGACATGCCGCGCCTCGAGACCGTGGCGATCGATCTGCCGACACTTGGCTTCGCGTTCGGCGCGTCGCTCCTTGCGGCCGTACTCTTCGGCGTGGCGCCCGCGCTCGTTCGTTCCGAGCGCGACGTGCACGCGACTCTCCGCGCCCAGGGCAAGGGCGCGAGCGGAGGCACACACGGCAACCGCGCGCGGTCCTGGCTGATGATGTTGGAGGTCGCGTTCGCGGTGGTGATACTCGTCGGCGCCGGCCTGATGCTGCGCAGCTTTGCGGAGCTGACGTCGTCGCCGTTAGGCGTGAATCCAGACGGCGTGGTCGTCGCGCAGCTATCGGTGGTTGGCACACGCTATCAATCCGATGAGGCGAAGACCCAGGCCGTCGAGCAGGTGCTCAGCAACATCCGAGCGACTCCTGGCGTGACCGTGGCGGGCGCCAGCACGAGCATGCCGCCGTCCCGCATTCAGCAGGGCGAGGGATTCAGTATCGTCGGCGAGCCCGCGCCGCAGCCGGGCCACGAGCCGTCGGCCATCTTCATCCCCGCGACACGCGGCTTCATCGAGGCCCTTCGCATCGCCCTGATTCGCGGCCGCACGTTCGACACGCGCGACAATGCAACGTCCGCGGCAGTGGTCGTGATCAGTCGGGAGCTCGCGCGGCGGTATTTCACGAACGTGGATCCACTCGGTCGCCAGCTCCAGCTGTCGGGCGTGCCGCGAACCATCGTCGGCGTTGTCGACGACGTCGTCTACGAGGGTGTCGGCAGCCCGATCAGACCGGTGGTGTACGTGCCCTTTGCGCAGAACCCGTTCGCGGGTGTGTGGATCGCGATGCGCACGGCGGCGCCGCCGGCGACGCTCACGGCACCGCTCCGGGACGCCTTCCACCGCGTCGATCCCGAGCTCTCGACGCGCGCGCCGGTGGGGCTCGAGTCGATGGTGTCGGACTCAGTCGTCCGGCCGCGTTTTCATGCCTGGATCCTGGGCAGCTTCGGCGCGCTCGCGCTGTTGCTGGCGAGCGTCGGTGTGTATGGCGTGATCGCCTACGCCGTGACGCAGCGTCGCGCCGAGATCGGCATTCGTATCGCGTTAGGCGCGCCGCGCGGGTCCGTGATCTCCAACGTTCTTCGCGGCGGGATGGTGCCCGTGCTGGTCGGTCTCACCATGGGGCTTGCGGCTGCGGCGGCGGGCTCGCGAATGCTCGCGGGCTTGCTTTATGGTATCGCACCGACCGATGCGTTGACCTACGTCATCGTGTCCGTTGTCCTTGTCGCGACGGCGCTGGCCGCGGGCTGGCTGCCGGCGCGACGTGCGGCGAGAGTCGATCCGCTGATCGCGATCCGTGGTGATTAGGAAT
>QHUV01000081.1 GCA_003222065.1 Gemmatimonadota bacterium
TCGTACCCGTCCTTTTGGTCGGACCTAACGAGAGTCGCGCGGCGATGACGGCGCAGCGGCACGTGGTCGTCGCCATCGATGGTCCGGCAGCGTCAGGGAAGTCGTCGACGGCACAGTGGGTCGCGCAGCGGCTCGGATTTCGGCATGTGGACTCGGGCGCCCTCTATCGGGCCGCAACGGCGGCGCAGTTACGTCGGGGCACGGACGAAGAATCGTGGACGGAAGAGCAGGTGTGCGAGGCCGCGCGCGCCCTCCGGTTGGAGGCGTTGGGCACCTCGTTCGCGCCCACGCTGGGTGGCAAGCCAATCGACGCCGAGCTGCGTGGCCATGATGTCACTCGCCACGTATCGCGCGTCGCGCAGATGCCTCGCGTCCGTCAGTGGGCGAACGGACGGGTCCGAGAGACCGCGCTCAAGCATGACGTCGTCGTGGATGGCAGAGACATGGGGACAGCCGTGTTTCCCGACGCCACCCTCAAGGTCTTTCTGGTCGCGGATCCCTGGGAGCGAGCGCGCCGACGGCTCGTACAGCAGCTCGGACGTGGGCCGACGGACGATGAGATCGCGGAAGAGACCGGTCGAATCGTGCAGCGCGACGCCCGCGACGCGACGCAGACCGTGCAGGCCAAAGACGCGATCTTGATCGACACCACGTCATTGACGCAAGAGGAGCAAGTCGAGCGCATCGTGGCGCTCGTGAAAGCTGTAACTCAGCGTGACTCCTCGACTTCTGCCGTTGACGACGGCTCCGGCCTCGGTTAGCTTATGAGGTTCACTTTGTCTGTCCCTCAGCCGGGGCAGAGTTTATAGCACTCTCAACTCTCGGCGCGGCGAGCCAAAACCTCCGCGATTCCAGGAGACCCCCTCTCGGTATGTCTGAACTGCAGACCCCACCCCCCCCAACCGGTACGCTGTCGGAGCGCGAGCGGCGCGACGCGCTGCGCGGTCAGCTCCGCCCGCTTGCCAACCGTCGACCCGAGCTCTACGACGAAGACGAGTACACCTCCGCCGATTACGAGCGGATGATGGAGCTCTACCAGGGCTCCATGGCGTCGATCGACGAGGGCGAGATCGTGAAAGCTCGCGTTCAGTCGGTCAACGAGACCACCGTCGTTCTCGACATCGGCTTCAAGTCGGAAGGCACGATCGCACGCGAGGAATTCAAGGACCTCGAGCCGATCAAGCCCGGCGATGAGGTCGAAGTCCTCCTCGAGCATCTCGAGGATCAGGAGGGCGCGGTCGTCCTCTCGAAGAAGAAAGCCGACTTCATGCGCGTGTGGGAGAAGATCCGCCTCGCGTATGAGAACGATCAGCCGGTCGAAGGCACCCTGGTCAAGAAGATCAAGGGCGGTGTGGTGGTTGACCTCATGGGTGTCGACGCGTTCTTGCCCGGCTCCCAAATCGCCTTACGTCGTGTTCCGAATATCGATGAGCTGCTTGGCCAAAAGTTCGAGTTCAAGATCATCAAGCTGAACAAGCGCCGTCGGAACATTGTCGTGTCTCGCCGCGTGATCCTCGAGAACGAGCGTGCGGGAAAGCGCGAAAAGCTCATGAAAGAGCTTCAGAAGGACCAGGTGCGCAAAGGCGTCGTCAAGAACATCACTGACTTCGGTGCGTTCATCGATCTGGGTGGCGTCGACGGCCTACTGCACATCACGGACATGTCATGGGGCCGCATCTCGCATCCGTCGGAGCTCGTCGCCATCGGCGCAGAGCTCGAGGTCAAGGTGCTCGACATCGACTGGACCCGCGAGCGCATCAGCCTCGGTCTCAAACAGCTGCAGAGCTATCCGTGGAAGGACGTCGCGGAGAAGTACCCAGTCGGAACGCGCGTCACGGGCAAGGTCGTCTCGATTACCAACTATGGCGCGTTTATCGAGCTCGAGCCGGGCATCGAAGGCCTCGTCCACATCAGCGAGATGAGCTGGACGCGCAATGTGCGCCATCCATCGAAGCTCGTGTCGATCGGCGAAACGATCGAAGCCGTCGTGCTCAAGGTCGATCCGAATGAGGAGAAGATCTCGCTCGGTATGAAGCAGACCGAGCAGGATCCATGGATGGTGTTGCCGTTGAAGTATCCCGTTGGAACTCGCATCAATGGAAAAGTCCGCAATTTGACCAGCTTCGGCGCCTTTGTTGAAATAGAGCCGGGAATCGACGGGCTCATTCACATTTCTGATATGAGCTGGACGAAGCGCGTGCAGCATCCGTCGGAGGTCGTGAAGAAGGGTGATGCCGTCGACGTCGTCATTCTGAACATCGATTCCGAGAACAAGCGCATCTCGCTCGGCCTCAAGCAGGCCGAGGAAGATCCGTGGCTTCGAATTGGCGAGACCTATCCTGTTGGGACGGACTTGTCGGGCAAAGTCGTGCGCTTGATGGACAAGGGCGTTGTCGTCGACATTGGCAACGATATCGAAGGATTCGTCCCGATCTAGCAGCTCAGCACGACGGGCAAGCCGGTAAACAATCCGGCTGATGTCGTCTACGAGACGATGAACCTCGATATGCGCGTGCTCGAAGTCGATCCGATTCACCGGCGCATCGTTCTCGCGGTCACGAACATTCCCGAAGATCAGCCGCCGCGTCCGGAGACGCCGCCGGTGGTGCTGCCGATGGACGAGACGCACGAGGAAGGATTCGTCCCACTCGAGATTCCGCCGATCGAGAGCTTATGACGGCGGCTGGTGATTGCTGATTGGTGGTGAGTAAATTCGGAGGCCGGCGAGCAACGCTCGCCGGCTTTTCCTTTTTCAGCCGGCGCGAGGAGCGGGAGCGCGCGCAACGCACGCGCGACTCCAAATAGTCTTCTGCGAGCGCCAGCGAGCACATACTATTTCCGACCTATGACCATGCGCGAAAAGCTCGAGCAGCTCGAGCGTCGCATCGCGGAATCGGAGCTCGGCGGCGGTGCCGACCGCCTCAAGTCGCAGCACGCGAAAGGGAAGCTTTCCGCCCGCGAACGGCTCGATCTGCTCCTCGATGATGGATCGTTCGTCGAGTTCGACCGTTTCGTCGTGCATCGGTCGGATGATTTTGGTCTCGCCGATCAGAAGATCTACGGCGATGGCGTGGTGACCGGCTATGGGCGCATCGACGGCCGCCTGGTCTACGTGTTCTCGCAGGATTTCACCGTGTTCGGTGGCTCACTCTCCGAGACGTTTGCCGAGAAGATTTGCAAGATCATGGACCTCGCCGTGCGCAATGGCGCGCCGGTGATCGGTCTCAACGACTCAGGTGGCGCGCGCATTCAGGAGGGCGTGCTCTCGCTGGGTGGCTACGCCGACATTTTCCTTCGCAACACGCTCGCGTCGGGTGTCATCCCTCAAATCTCGGCAATCTTGGGCCCGTGTGCCGGCGGCGCCGTGTATTCGCCGGCCATCACCGACTTCACGTACATGGTGCGCGGCAGCTCGTACATGTTCGTCACGGGGCCTAACGTGGTGAAGACGGTGACGCACGAAGACGTCACGATGGAGCACCTTGGTGGTGCCGATACACATTCGCGCACGTCGGGTGTCGCGCATTTTGCCTTCGACTCCGAGCCCGCGTGCCTCGAGGCGATTCGTCAGCTGCTCGGGTTCATTCCGTCGAACAACGTCGATGATCCGCCGCGCGGCCCAGCCACTGATCCGCCAGATCGACGTGATGAGCAACTGCTGGACGTCGTGGCCGACAATCCGAACAAGCCCTACGACATGCACGAGGTTATTCGGCGCGTCATCGACGACGGATTTTTCTACGAAGTGCAGAGCGAGTACGGCGCGAACATCTTATGCGGTTTTGCGCATTTGGGCGGTTACAGCATCGGCATCGTGGCGAATCAGCCGGCGGTGCTCGCCGGAGTGCTCGACATCAACGCATCGTTGAAAGCCGCCCGCTTTATCCGGTTCTGCGACGCCTTCAACATCCCGATCGTTACTTTCGAGGACGTTCCCGGTTTCCTGCCTGGTGTCTCGCAGGAGCACGGCGGCATCATCAAGCACGGCGCGAAGCTTCTCTACGCGTACTGCGAGGCAACCGTTCCCAAGCTGACCGTGATTACTCGTAAGGCATACGGCGGCGCGTACGACGTCATGTCGTCCAAGCACATCCGCGGCGATTACAACGTCGCGTGGCCGACCGCGGAAATCGCCGTGATGGGCCCCAAGGGGGCGGTGGAAATTCTGTTTCGCAAGGAGATCGGGGACAGCACCGATCCCGAGCGCGCCACCGACACGAAGATCGAGGAGTATCGCCAGAAGTTCGCGCACCCGTACGTCGCGGCGAGCCGCGGCTTCGTCGATGATATCATCGATCCGCGCGACACGCGTCCTCGCCTCATCGACGCGTTGGCGACCCTCCACTCCAAGCGTGATCGGAATCCGCCGAAGAAGCACGGGAACATACCCCTCTAGCTTCTCAACAGCGGGGGCACAGACGAACACAGACAACGGCAACACCGACTAACGCGGACAAGGACCGCTCAATGCTCATCAAAAACAATATTGCTTCTTGTCCGTGTGTGTCCGTGCGTGTCCGTGTTCGTCCGTGCCCACGCTGTACCGCCGCGCCGTAGCGAAAAACCCGTAGCCGCGGATGCGCGCACCTGCCTCGCTTGGCTCGGGATGACATGCGAGAAACCAGCTGATGTTTTCCAAAGTTCTCATCGCCAATCGCGGCGAGATCGCTGTCCGCGTAATTCGCGCCTGCCACGAGCTCGGCATCGCCGCCGTCGCTGTGTATAGCGATGCAGACACGAGAGCGCCGCACGTGCGGGCAGCGGATGAGGCGTTTCACATCGGACCGGCGCCATCGGCCGAGAGCTACCTTCGCGGCCAGACGATCATCGACGCCGCCCTGAAATCCGGCGCGCAAGCGATCCATCCCGGGTACGGATTCCTTTCTGAGCGAGAATGGTTTGCCCGCGCCGTGCGCGAGGCGGGACTTGTCTTCGTCGGACCGCCTGCTGAGGCGATCGCCGCCATGGGAAGCAAGACCGCGGCGCGTCAGCTGGCCGTTGCCGCGGGTGTGCCGGTGGTGCCGGGGACAACGGAGCCGCTTCGCGACGAGCGTGAAGCGCGCGAGGTCGCCGAACGATTCGGCTATCCGGTCCTGCTGAAGGCGGCAGCCGGAGGTGGCGGGAAGGGGATGCGCATCGTGCGCGACACAAAGACGCTCGCGTCTTCCCTGGAGATGGCGCGTCGTGAGGCGAAGGCGGCGTTCGGCGATGACGCCGTGTACGTCGAGAAGTACATCGTCGGGCCGCGTCATGTGGAGATTCAAATCCTCGGCGACGCGCATGGCACCATGCTGTCTCTGAACGAGCGAGAATGCTCCGTGCAGCGCCGCCATCAGAAAATGATCGAAGAGGCACCGAGCGTCGCCGTCAATCCGGAGCTTCGTCGGCGCATGGGAGAGACGGCGGTGCGTGCAGGGCGCGCAGCCGGCTACGTCAATGCCGGCACGTGCGAGTTTCTTCTCGATGCGAAAGGCGAGTTTTATTTCCTCGAAATGAACACGCGTCTTCAGGTCGAGCATCCCGTGACCGAGCTCGTGGCCGGAATAGATCTGGTGCAGTGGCAGCTGCGCGTCGCCGCCGGTGAAAGATTACCATTCGTTCAGAACGACATCGTGCCCCGGGGCTGGGCAATGGAATGTCGCATAACGAGCGAGGATCCATCGAACGGCTTCCTTCCGTCCACCGGCCGCGTGCGGTATCTCCATTTGCCGTCGGGTCCGGGTGTGCGCTGGGACGGCGGCATCGAAGCGGGCAACGACGTCACCCTGCATTACGATCCGATGCTGGCCAAGCTGATCGTCTGGGCGCCGACACGCGAGCTGGCAATCGCGAGGATGCATCGTGCGCTGGACGAACTGGTGATCGCAGGCGTCGAGACGTCGCGGGACTTCCACATGCGCGTCATGGAAGACGATGAGTTTCGCCGCGGCGAGATCGAGATTCAGTGGCTCGAGCGGCGATTGCCGTCGTTGCTGGCCGTCGAGCCGCCACGCGAGAAGCCGCGGATAGCGGCAATTGCCGCCGCGCTTCTCGCCGACCGCGATCGCGGCTCACCGCGCTCGAGACAAGAGGCATCGGTCGCCGCTGCGCCAGCAGCGGCGACCGATGCCTGGAAACGCGCTGGTCGGATCGAGGCGCAACGATGACGGTCGAGGCGCCGCCGCAGATCGTCGAGCTCGAGGTTGAAAGCATCGCTGCCGGCGGCGACGGCGTCGGACGCCGCGAGGGACTCGTCGTATTCACGCCGCGCACCGCACCCGGCGATTTTGCGCGCGTCCGCATCGAGTCGCTCAAGCGCTTTGCTCGTGGGCATCTCGAGTCGCTGATCGTCGCGTCGCCCGATCGCGTGGATCCGCCATGCCCGCACTACACGTCCGATCGATGCGGTGGATGCCAGCTGCAGCACATTGCGTACCGAGCACAGCTTGGCAGCAAGCGGCGCATCGTTAGGGACGCGCTCGAGCGCATCGCTCGGCGCACCACGGACGTGCCCGACCCACGGCCGAGCGAGCGCCAATGGCGATACCGCACGAAGCTGACGCTGGCCATGAAGCGTTCCGGCGCGAAGTGGACGATGGGGCTGCATCCCTTCGACGATCCCATCGCCGTCTTTGCGCTTCGGGACTGTCCGATTACCGATGAGCGTGTCGTCGCGACCTGGCGCGAGATTCTTCTAGCCGCGGAGCATCTGCCTAACGCCACCGAGCTCAGGGGAACCGTGCGTGTTGCGGGTTCGGACATCCTCGTGCTCGTGAAAGGCGGATCCGCCTGGCCGGCCGCGGAGACGTTCTTCGCCACCGTGGCGTCGGCGAGCGCCCTTTGGTGGGTTCCGGAGGAGAACCCCCCTCGCTTGATGCATGAGCGCCGTCACGTCGCCGCCGGAACCTCATTCGCTCAGATCAACGAGTCCGTCGCCGCCGCGCTCCGCGGATACGTCATCGACCGGGTCAGCGCCCACCGTCCGGCGAGGGTCGTCGATGCCTATGCCGGCACCGGCGAGACCGCCACCGCACTCGCCGCGTTAGGTATTCACGTGACGGCGATCGAGGTCGACCGCGACGCGGCGGCGCTCTGCGCGACCCGCCTGCCGGCGGGCTCGCGCAGCCTCGTCGGACGCGTTGAAAATATGCTCATGAGAGCGCTCCCGACGGATGTCGTGATCGTCAATCCCCCGCGTGCTGGTCTCCACGAACGCGTCACGCGTGCGTTGGCTGGGGGCGAGCGCCGGCCGCGCGCGATCGTCTACGTGAGCTGCGACCCGGCAACGCTGGCGCGTGACATCGCACGACTGCCAGACTACGTGATCGCCGGGATTCAGCCCTTCGACATGTTTCCGCAAACGGCCCACGTCGAGACCGTGTGCGAGCTCGTCCCATTAGCGGCATGAAGTACATCGTCATGGTGAATGACGCCGAGATCGTGGTCCTCCTCGACGGTGAGATAGTGCGGGTCGAGGGTTTCGAGGCGCGGGCGCGACTGACCGAGGTCGAAGGCAGGCCAGAGCGAATGCTGACCCTTGGCGATGAGGTGCATCGCGTTCTCGTGCGACCGGGAGAGGGTCGCGGCCGCTACACGCTGTGGGTCGACGGATTTCGCTTCGAGGTCGAGGCCCTCGACGAGCGCTCGCGCGCCATCCGCGAGCTCGCAGCGTCCACGGCAAAGCCATCCGGCCCGGCGCCGTTGGTGGCGCCGATGCCGGGGATGATCGTTAGGGTGCAAGTCACCGAAGGCGAAGTCGTCCAGCCCGGGCAAGGTCTCGTCGTGATGGAAGCGATGAAGATGGAAAACGAGCTGCGCGCGACGGCCGCGGGCGCCGTACGACGCGTGCATGTGGCCGCGGGAACGGCAGTCGAGAAAGGCGCGTTGCTACTCGAGATGGAGTGAACGAATGAGCAAGTTGATAAGATTCTCGGGATTCTGCCTCGTCATGATCGTTGGCACTTCGCGCACGGCAGCGCAGACCGCTCCGCCGGCGACCGACATTTTTCTCGCGCCGCTACGCATCCAACGAGGTAAGCCGATCGTCGGCAGGCCGGTGAACGTCACGGCGCGGCCGGGCTATG
>QHUV01000634.1 GCA_003222065.1 Gemmatimonadota bacterium
GAGGGATGCGCCGGTGACGACACACATGGGCATGTCGACGACGTCGCGCGGTTCGTCGCGCCGGGCGTGATCGTGCTCGCCTACGAGGACGATCCCGGTGACGACGAGAACCACCGGCGCTCGGTCGACAACATGGAACGTCTCGAGCTCGCCGGCGCGGATGATGGCGCATTCAAAGTCGTGAAACTCCCCTTCCCGCGCGCGGTGACCATGCGCGCCGAGCGCCTGCCGGCGAGCTACGTCAATTTCTACATCGCCAATGGCGCTGTCCTCGTCCCGACGTTCAACGATCCCAACGACCGCGTCGCCTTGAACACTCTCGCCGACCTGTTCCCCGATCGCCGAGTCGTCGGCGTCCACGCGGTCGATCTCGTGTGGGGCTTCGGAACGCTCCACTGCCTAACGCAACAACAACCCCGCGGCGCCTAACGTCGCGGTCCCACTCACCCGCCGAATCGGAGTGACGCCATGCCGGGTACGATGATCGAGTTCAAGGCCAACGGGCGCACGGCGCAGGGATACCTCGCTCGGCCTACCTCACCGCGTGGCCACGGCCTGCTCGTCATCCAGGAGTATTGGGGACTGGTCGACCACATCAAGGACGTCGCCGACCGGTTTGCCGCGGAGGGCTTCTTCGCCCTTGCCCCCGACCTGTACCACGGCGAAAAGGCCAAGAGTCCGGACGAGGCGGGAAAACTGATGATGGCGCTCAACATTGCGGAGACGGCGAAAGACCTTCGCGGAGCCGCCGACGCGCTCATCACTAACGAAAACGTCTCTCCGAAAAAGATCGGTATCGTCGGCTTCTGCATGGGCGGGCAGCTCGCGCTATACGCGGCCTGCGAGTACCCCGAACGAATCGGCGCCGCGGTGGACTTCTACGGCATCCACCCGAAGGTCGCGCTTAATCTCGCGCGCCTCGATGCGCCCGTCCTCGCCCATTTTGCTCTCAAGGACAGCGGCACTCCGGAAGACAAGGCGCGCGATCTCGTTAGGCGCATGGAGCAGGCCGGCAAGCACGTCGAGGCCTATTTCTACAACGCCGCGCACGCTTTCTTCAACGACACGCGCCCTCAGGTGTACAGCCGCGCGGACGCGCACGACGCCTGGAAACGGACCATCGACTTCCTCAACCGCAGCCTCGGCTTCGACAAGGAGCGACCCGGAGGAAAGAAGTTCGCGTAGGCTGCTGCGAGCGCAGGCGAGCAGCACCTCCGTTGCGTAGCCACGCTTGACATCGTCTTGCGAGGGCCTGCGGCGATGCTGCCTGCGTCTTCTGCCTCTGTCAATTGATGCCTAAGCGACTGTTCATCGCCTGCACGGTCGCGTCCCTGATTCTCGCCTGTCGCTCCACCACTGGATACCGCGTGACGCTCGGCGCCGCCGGACCGTGGACCGAAGAGTATGGCGCGATGAATCGACGCGGCATCGAGCTCGCCCTCGAGGAGTTGAACGAGCACTCATCAGGCGACCGGGCCCGCGTTCAGGTCCTCTTTCGCGATGATGCAGGTGATGGCATGCGCGCTACCGCCATCGCCCAGGAGTTCGTCGATCGTCGCGAGGTCGTCGCCGTGATCGGGCACGTGAACTCCGGAGCGATGGTCGCCGCGGCGCGAATCTATGACGGTCGCTTACCGGCAGTCGCGACTACGGCGTCGACGCCCGCGCTTACCGGCATCTCACCGTGGACCTTCCGCGTCATCTCCAGTGACTCGATGAACGGGCTCGAGATCGCCCGCTTCGCGATGCGACGCGGCCGCCGGCGCGCCGCGATCCTCTACGAGAACAATGCGTATGGTCGCGGCCTCACTGACGCTTTCGTGCGTGGGTTCAAGGGCTTGATCGTGAGCGCTGATCCGATCAGCGAAGGTGAGAAGCAAGATTTCGAGCCGTTCGTTACCTACCTCAAGCAACAAAATCCCGACGTGGTTTTCGTTGCCGGTACGGGCGCCAGCGGACTCGCTTTCCTGCGCGAGGCGCGTCGCCAGGCGCTCGGTGCCGATTTGGTCGGTGGCGATGGCTGGAGTGTGCTCGCGTCGGACACGACGCTCGCCGACGGTGTGTACGTCGGTGCCCCGTTCTCCGCGGAAGATCGCGGCGCTGACGCGCGGCGCTTCGTCGAACGCTTTCGCAAGCGCTACGGGATGACGCCAGACGGCAATGCCGCGCTCGCGTACGATGCGACGATGCTCGTCGCCCAAGCTGCCGAGCGCGCCGGCCCAAATCGTCGCGCCGTCCGAGACTATCTCGCAAGGCTTGGCGAGCGTGGTGGGTATCGCGGGGTCACCGGCAACATCGCGTTTGCCCCCGACGGCGATCCGATCGGTAAAGCAATTGTGATGACGCGCATTCACCGCGGCGCGCTCACACTTGAGGATGGACAGTGAACTTCGCTCCGCTCTCGCGCGCTGTCCCAGTTGCGCGATTCGCCCGAGTGTCAGCAATGGTACAGACGATCCGCGGGCGTCTTTGGATCGGATCGCTCGTCGTCGTCGCTTTGCTCATCGTCGCCGGTGCCGTGTCGTGGCGAACGCTGAGCACGATGTCGCGCGAGATCACGACGACGCTGCGTGACGTC
>QHUV01000082.1 GCA_003222065.1 Gemmatimonadota bacterium
TGTGATACTCCTTGCTTCGTGCGACCTGCGCTGCGATTCAGCAACGCGGTAGGCTACCAACCGTACCCGATCTTCGCGTAGATGAATCGGCCGTTGATCCCGAATGGCGAGATACCGCTATATGGGAGGATGCCCGAGTTCGTGTTGGCCGTGATCGTCGGGTCGGGATAAGTGTTGAAGATGTTGTCGACGCCTAACGTGACCGTCGCGCGCGTCACCGGCCCATAGCTGAGCGCGAGATCCGTGACCACCTTCGGATCCCAAGTTTGGTCGCCCGTCGGCAGCGTGCCAAATGACGTCACCTTACCGAAGCGTTGATTGCGCACGTCGATCCCGAAGCGGCCGATGCCGAGATTCGCCGAGACAACGAGGTTGGTACGCGGGTTTCCCTTCTCGAGCCGTGCTTGATCGACGCGGCTGAAGAGACTATTTCCCTGACCGGGAATGATCGATGTCGAGTCGATTCTCGTGACCCGCGTCCAGTTACCATTGTATGCCGCGACCATCCGCAGAAGGGTCTTCGCGGTGATCGACCAACCATAGTTGCCGATAATGTCGAGACCATTGGTCCGCGAATCGACGGCGTTGGTGAAGTACCGGCCACCCTGCACGTTGGTAATGCCGTGCGCCGCGAGGGTATCGACGACGGCTTGCGACGTGAAGTTATTCGAGAGCACGATCCGGTCCTTGAGGTCGATGCGATAGTAGTCGACGGTGAGCGACAGACTCCGCACCGGCTCGAGCGCGACACCGGCGCTGTAGTTCATCGACCTCTCAGGGCGCAAGGGTTTGGCATGAAGGATCTGCGCCTCGGCGCTCGACACCGGGAACGTTCGAATCTCGAGCGCCACCGCCGGCGTGCCAACGAAGTTGATCGCCGTGTTCGAGAAGTACTCCTGGCCTAACGAGGGAGCGCGGAACCCCGAGCTGACTGCGCCGCGGAAGGCGATGCCATGCACCGGCTCGTAGCGTCCGGCGACCTTGCCAGTCGTCGTCGAGCCAAAGTCGCTGTAATGCTCGTAGCGGCCGGCGAAGTCCAAAAGCAGCTGGCTCGTTAGGTCGCTGGACAAATCCACATAGCCGGCAATGTTGTTGCGCGAATGGCTTCCCGAGTCTTGCGGCCGGAAGCCGGGGTACACCTGCGAGCCGACGGGAGCGAGCCGGTTCGTACTATTCCCGAGGGAATCGAGGACGAAGGTGTTGTCGTTCTCGTACGACGCCGGGTCGCCAGCGCCGACCTTGTATTGATCGTCTCGGAACTCCAATCCCCACGCCGTGTGCAGTGGTGCGACCGCGAACTTGAAATCGCGCGAGACGTCGAGGTTTGTCGTCCACTGGCCGAACGCGAGCTGGCCAGCGTAAAAACGCGTCGGCGAGTTGGCTCCCATCGAGACGTTGACGCTGTTGACGACGTTCATATCGAACACGTCGCGCCCGTATCCGGTGCCGAGATCGTACTCCCAGCCCGCCGCCTGTCCCTTCAATCCGACGAACCCGGAGCCGTCCCATACGACGGGCTGTTCCTCGGGTAGAAATCCATTCGGGTACTTCGCGCGAAGATTATTGTCATCGCGTGGCCGCCTCCAGAATCCGAAGGCATCTCCAAAGCGATGGGACAACCCGCCGAACGCGTAGAGCTGCAATCCGCTCGCAAGCGTAGTTCCGGCATTCAACCAACCAAGATCGTCATGCTGATAGGAATCGCCGATCTTGAAGTCGATCCGGCCGGGAATCGGAAGGTTGGGATTGCTGGCCTCTGGCTGATTGAGGAAATACTGAACGCGCGTGTCGGGCGCGGCGCGGTTGGTGTAACCGCGATCGCGGATTTCGGCGCCAAGAAAAACGTAGCCGTTCTGTCCGAAGGACCAGCCGTGATCGGCGTTGGCGTAGAACAGCTTTCCATCATGGCGGTAGTCGAGCGTCGCCGGCTCTTTCGTCGTGTACTCGCCAACCTGTGCGGTGATGTCACCTGGCGCCGTCGACTTGAGCACGATGTTGATGACGCCGGCGATCGCGTCCGAGCCGTACTGTGCCGCCGCGCCATCGCGCAGAATCTCGATGTGATCGATCATCCCGGCCGGAATGGCATTGAGGTCGACCGCCTCCGATCCGCGCCCGACGAATCCGTTGATGTTCACGACGGCGCTCACGTGCCGGCGCTTGCCGTTCACGAGCACGAGCGCTTGATCGGGCGACAGTCCGCGCAGCGTCGCCGGCCGCACGTTGTCGGTCGCGTCGCCGAGGGTCGTGCGCGGGAAGTTGAACGACGGCGCGAGTGCCTGAATCATCTGCGAGGTCTCCGTCCGGCCCGTCGATCGCACCTCGAGTGACGACAGCACGTCGATTGGCACCGGTGCGCTGATGACCGTTCGCTCCTCGCCACGCGTACCGATCACGGAAACCGCTTCGATGCTCGTCGCCGCGCGGTCGAGCGTGAACGTCTTGATGACTTCCGAGCCCGCGGTGATGGTGATTGAATCCGACCGCGCTGTGTAGCCGAGCAGGCGCGCACGAATCGCGTAGCGGCCCGGTGGCGCCGTAAGTCGGTACGATCCGTCGCTGCGAACGATTGCGCCACGTGTGGTGCCGACCAACGAGACCGTCGCGCCTTGCAGCGAGCCTCCCTGCGCGTCGGCGACACGGCCGGTAACGGAGCCCGTCGACTGCGCGCGCAGAAGGAGCGGATGAAAGAGCACAAGAAGCGCTATGGCAGCGGCGCGGCGAACATTGCACAACGACAACGATGTCATGGGGCAGCTCCATCGGTTTGACGGGGACGAAACCCGAGGCGAAGCGGCGCGGCGTGGGCGCTGCCGCGACGATCCTTCTCGGCGAATTATGTGAGGGAAGACAAGTGGGCGAGCTCCGATGATTTGGACAACCTCCGGAGCTCGCCCGCCGTCACGCATCAGGCGCGTGGCGGCCGTGAGATTCACCTGGTACTTCGTTGTTTCCGATGTTCTCAACACTCACGAAGCCGGTGAAGCCCGGAAGCAGTTCCCGCTGGACGTTGCCGACCCCGCTGCCGCCCGACGCTACGAGCTCACGACAGTCTGCCGAGCGGGCTCATAGCGTTGCGTCGCATAACCAACGATGAGTCCGACGACACTCCCCGGCAGCATGATCTGCCAGTAATAGTTGTGATGCAGCGCACTGGTGTTCATGATCGCGATCGGCAGTGCGAGCGCGGCACCGACGATGAGGCCGAAGAGAATTCCCAATGGCAGCGAATTCACCTTCTTCGAGAACCACCCGACGAGCACTCCCGCGATGAGGCCCTTGAAGGTCGAACCAATCACGATACCGACGATCTGTGACGACACCTCGGGCGACGACAGGAGCGCCGACAGCCCGTCGAAGATGCCCAGGACGCCACCGAGCACGAGACCAAATACGGGTTTGTTCATGTTTCTCCAGGGGTTGGAGTCGCTACCCCCTACAGCGTTCGCCTCGTAAGTCTTTAGCGGCGCGCAAAGATCAACAGCGCGACGCGCATGACGAGATAGGCGAGGACGAGAAGGAGCGCCGTTCGGTGGCGGACGGCAACGCGGCGCAACCGCTCGATAACTCCTTCCGTGTGCGCGGTAACAGGTAAAGCGTCGAGATAATTCGCGACGTCGGCGGCAATTGTGCTGACCGACTGATAGCGGGACGCTGGATCCGGTTCGCGCGCGCGCTCGCAGATCGCTCGCAACGGCGCCGGGACGCCGCGAGCGTCGTTCCATCTGCCTTCGGTCAGGGTTGGATGCTCGCGCGTGAGCAAAAAGAACAGAATTCCGCCGAGGCCAAAAACGTCGACACGTTCGTCGGCGGCACCACGAAGCTGCTCGGGTGCCATGTAGCCCGGCGTGCCCGCGGCCGTTCCGCTCACCGTGGTTGGGCCGTCCGCCGGTCGCAACGTCTCGCCCTGCTCGACTGGAAGCAGGACATGCACGCGCGACTTCGCGACGCCCCAGTCGAGTACCAACACCTCGCCGAACGCGCCGAGCATGATGTTCTGGGGCTTGAGATCTCGATGGATGACGCCCGCGGCGTGGGCGAAGGCAACGGCGTCGCACACCTGCAGGAATACGCGCAGCAACTCGGGCCGCGAACGCCCGCTCCGGGCGAAATCGTCCAACCGCTCGCCGCGGACGCGCTTCATCACGTAGAAGAGGCGGCCGTCCGGCAGTGCGCCGACGTCGTGCACGGGTACGATTCCAGGATGCTCGAGCGAAGCGAGGATGCGCGCCTCACGCAAAATTCGCATACGCTCATCGTCGGTCGGAATGGGCGCGCGGAGCACCTTCAGTGCGACATCTCGATTCAGCTCGCGGTCATGAGCGAGATACACGGCGCCCATTCCGCCTTCGCCGATCTGCTCGCCGATCTCGTAGCGGGAATCCGAGGCGGGCCGCTTGACGATCTCGCGCAAGCCTGCGATGGCGGCGTCCGAAAGTTTGCTGGTCGCCGGCACGGCTATTCCGCTTCTCGCCAGCCGAGTAGCGCCTGCGCTTCGGCGCGAAACTCTTCATCGCTGCCCGAAAGGTCGCGAATCGTCTCGAGCACGATTGCGCGGAAGTCGCGGCGGGTCGCGGCAAGCCAGTTCGTGACTTGCGTCGCGGGTATCCCGTACTCGGCGGCGAGTTCGGCGTAGGTCGGCCGCTCTTGCTCGAGCGCCTGGATGTCGTAGCGCTCGAAGAGTCTGAGATGCAGCTCTCGATCGGAGGCTTCGTAGCGTTCCTGGAGCCGCGCGAGCGCCGTGATGAGGACACTGCGCGCCCACTCGCGATGAAAGACGACGTCGGGGTCGGTCTCCGACGCGTCGTCAATCGTTAGGCGACCCTCGACGTCGATAAGGTCCATCGGCAGGAAGGTCGCGTCGCCGCCGCGCTTGAGCCGGCGCTCCGCCTGCAGCGCATTGGCGACGTATGAGTCAACGCACGTACGAACGAAGGTTCTGAAGCGCGCCCGGCTCGGCTCATAGCGCGCGAACAAGTCGCGGCGCAGCGCCTCGACGAAGAAGCCCTGCGTCAAGTCTTCCGCGTCGGCCGGTTCCTGCCGGTGCGTGAGCCGAACGTGCGCGTAGATCGGCGCCCAGTATACCGCCGCCAAGGCGTCCTGCGCGCGGGCGCGCGTATCGGCGTCGGTGCTGCGCACGCGCCGCACGAGTGAGAGATGAGTCGCTGGAAACGACATGGTGGGCCGCTGAGGAATCGTCCTGAGGAGACGAGAGTACGCCCTGGCGCATAGCGGAGTCAAGCGCGGCTCTGAGTCGTTAGGTTCTCACCGCTTGATTCAGGGACATCATTCGCGCTGCGGCCGAGCTCGGCGCTGTGTCGGCTCAGAGCGGCTGGCCCAGCGTGTGCCTTCCACGAGGTCAATGGAAGAATCGATGACTCCCGAGGCAACTCGGGAAGAGGAAGCGCGTAACGATCGTCGTGAAAAGCCGCGACCCTACCGTCCGCGCCAAAAGAGCAAGCGCGAACGGCTCATCTCCCGCGTCCGCGAGCTTGGGCCCGGGCTGATCACGGGCGCGGCCGACGACGACCCGTCAGGCATCGCGACGTACTCGCAGGCGGGCGCCGCGTTTGGTTATGGGCTGTTGTGGACGGCGCTCGTCAGTCTGCCGCTGATGTCGGCGATACAGTTGATGTGCGCACGGATCGGTATCGTCGCCCGTAGCGGTCTCGCGGCGGTGCTGCGCGAGCACTATCCGAAGTGGACACTGTGGCTCGCGTGCTCGCTGCTCGTCATCGGCAATACGATCAACATCGCCGCGGATTTGGCCGGTATGGCCGCCGGTGCGCGACTGCTCACCGGCATCAGTGCCGTGTGGTTCGTGCCGGCCTTTACGCTGCTCATCCTCGCGCTGCTGATCTTCGCGTCCTATGACCGGATGACGCGCGTACTGAAGTGGCTCACGCTCGCGCTGTTCAGCTACGTGTTCGCGGCAATGCTCTCAGGAGCCGACTGGGCAGCCGTCGTGCGGGGTACGGTCGTGCCGCCGCGAGACCGCTACGGGCGACGATACCGATCCGTGCGCACATCATGCGTCGCATCGTCGGACGGCCACGACGCGCCGTTCAGCGCGAGCTGCGCGCGGCGGCGCGCGATGTCAACGCGGGGATGTTGTTCTCGAACTTGATCATGTACTTCATCATTCTCACCGCGGGCGCAACGCTGCATCCGGCCGGCGTGACCAACGTGCAAACGGCTGAGCAAGCGGCGACCGCATTACGACCCGTTGCCGGTGACGCCGCGGCGCTGCTCTTCACGATCGGTCTTGTCGGTACGGGCATGCTCGGCGTTCCGGTGCTGGCCGGCTCGGCGGCCTACGCGATCGCCGAGGCGGCGGCATGGCGCGCGGGAATGGATGAGAGAGTTCACAACGCGCGGCAGTTCTACGGCGTGATCGCGGTAGCGATGATCGTCGGTATGATGCTGAACTTTGCGCACGTCAACGCGATCAAGCTCCTCATCGGATCGGCGGTCATCAACGGTCTGCTCGCGCCGCCGCTGATCGCGATCGTTCTCGTGGTTTGCAACAACGACAAGATCATGGGCACGCACCGGAACCGGCGGACATTGAACATTCTCGGCGGCCTTGGCGTCGGAATGATGACAATCGCCGCCGTGGCACTGGTGGTTTCGTGGTTTTCGAGTTGAACAGCGGGAACCGCGTAAACAGCGGGGCGAAAAAGGAAAGCGGGCGTAACGCACTTCACGCGGTATCCGCCGTTCACGCGGTTCCCGCCGTTCAAGCAGTTCTCAAGGCATGACTCCGAGCCGCCGTTCGAGTTCTTCCCGCCGCGATCGGGACACCGGCAGCCGAAGTCCGCTCTTGAGCTGCACCTCGTAGTCGCCCCCAGCTCCGCGGTGGAGCGTGTCGACAAGCCCAAGCCTAACGATGGCCGAGCGGTGGATGCGAATGAAGTGGCGCGGATCGAGGCGGTCCTCGAGCGTATGCATCGTCTCGCGGATGAGGTGTGTGCGGTCGCCGGTGTGGAGCTCCGCGTATGGCCCGTCAGCGGTGATGTAGTCGATCTGCTCGACCGGCACGACGCGCACCTTTCCTCGCATCTCGACGGCGATGCGCTCCAAGTAGGCTGACTGCGGCGCGCTGCGCGCGCCGGACTGGTCGGCGCTCGGTTGCTGAAGCACGGCGAGCAGTTGGTCGCGCAGCTTCCCCATCTCGCGCAGCTCGATCAACTGGCGGGCCCGACGGAATGCCTGCTCGAAGCGCTCGTCGTCGAATGGCTTGACGAGGTAGTCGAGCGCGGCGAGCTCGAACGCGCGCAGAGCGTACTGGTCGAATGCGGTCACGAAAATCGTGGCCGGCATCGCCCCGGCGCCGACCTCCCGCACGACGTCGAGGCCCGTCTTGCCGGGCATCTGTACGTCGAGGAAGACGAGATCCGGTTTTTTCGATCGGATCGCCTCGATGGCGGCGACACCGTTGTCCGCGGTGCCGACGATTTCGACGCCCGCCTCCCGCGCCAGCAGGTCGATGACTCGCTCGCGCGCCAAGAGCTCGTCATCGACGACAAGGACGCGAATCGGCGCGTTAGCCACGGCCCTCGTCAGGCAATCGACACCACCGCCGACGTCCGGAGGTCGGCGCGCGTGTGATACGGCAGACGAATCTCAGCGATCGTCGCCGGTGTGGTGCTCTCGCCAGAGCGCAGCTCGAAGCTCTGGTCGTCCCCGTAGAGATGGGTGAGCCGCGCGCGTGTGTTGCGTACGCCGACGCCGATGCCGCCGCTGCCCTCGACGAACGGCGCGTTGTTCTCGACGCTGAGCACGAGCTGGCCGCCCTCGATCCGGCCGCGGAGCGCAATGCGTCCCACGCCCTCGGTCTTGTTCACGCCGTGCTTGATGGCGTTCTCGACGATCGGCTGAAGGATCAAGTTCGGGACAAGCGCATCCAACGCGCGCTCCTGAACGTCGCTGATAATCTCGAGGCGGCCTTGAAAGCGAATCTCCATGATCTCGAGATAGCGCCGCAAAAGATCGAGCTCCTCGTGAAGGGCGATCTCCTGCTCGGTCGGCCCTTCAATCGTGTGACGCAGGAGCTCGCTCAGCCGTGAGATCATCCGCCTAACGCCAATAAATGATGAAGTCGTTGAGGAACCACGGCCTCAGCCAGAAATATCCGGGTGGGCCGCCGCCGCCCCGGCCGCGTCGAGCGGGGAAAGGCAGAAGCGCCGACCGGATCGCGTCGCCTGTCATACCTAACGCGACAGCGATCAGGAAGCCGACGGCGAGCAGTACAAGCGTCCCGACGACGCGATGTCGGTGATCGACCAGAAAGCGCGCGCTCAGCCAAAAAACGAGCGGCGTCAACAGCGCCCAGAGATAGGCTGAAAGGAAAGCAAGCGCGATCGGCGCCGACGAGTTCGTGACTTGAAAGCCGAGCTGACGCGGATCGAGCAGTCGATTGGCGAACGTCAGCGCCGCCATGAAGGTCCAGAAAGCGAAGATGAGGATGAGCTCGCGGCGGTTCAGCCGAAATGGCTGAGCTGGCACGTCAGTTCTCGAGTTCGTTTCCAGTTTACTCATCGTCGCGCTCCCTCGTCGCAAGGAAGCATACGCGCGGCCATGGATCGACGCCAAGTCATTCATTACGCGCCGATGCCACTGGTGACACCCAGATGCAAGTCGTTGCAAACCGGGCATTTGCGCCACTGAAAAGCAGTATAATCATCCTCGACGCGCCAGGTCCTCGGATGGGGACCGCATGCGCGACAGCAAGCGGACGAGACCGCTGAACCGAGAGGGATGGACCTATGAACAAAAAGAGAATCGCAGCGGCAGCAGCCGTCGTCGTGGTCGCTGCCAGTAGCGTCGCGATGTACCGCCGAGCCGATGCGACTCAGGCTCCGGCCTACCGGTTCGCGGCCGTTACACGCGGGAATCTGGAGGCGACCGTATCGGCGACGGGTGCGCTCAGCGCCGTCACGACGGTGCAGGTCGGCACCCAGGTGTCGGGGCAGATTTCAGCGATTTACGCCGACTTCAATCAGAAAGTGAAGAAGGGCCAACTCCTCGCCCGCATCGATCCAACGTTGCAACAGCAAGCGGTGCAGGACGCGCAAGCCGGTGTGGAGCGCTCGCAATCGCAGTACACGATGGCGAAGCAAGAATATGACCGTGAGAAGACGCTCTTCGACTCGAAGGTGATCACGGCGACCGAGTTTGGGACGGCGCAATCGAATTATGAAGTTGGTAAAGCCAACCTGAAATCAGCGCAGATCGCCCTCGATAAAGCGAAGCAGAACCTCGCGTACACGAACATCTACGCCCCGATCGACGGCGTGATCGTCGAGCGCACGGTGGATGTTGGGCAGACGGTGGCAGCGAGTCTATCCGCGCCGGAGCTGTTCCTGATCGCGAACGATCTGTCGGAGATGCAGATCCTCGCGAAGGTGGACGAGAGTGACATCGGCCAAATCGCGGTTGGCCAGCCGGTGACGTTCACGGTCCAGGCATATCCGAATCGGAGCTTCACGGGCACGGTGCAACAGGTGCGGCTGCAGTCGACGACGCAAGACAACGTCGTGAACTATACGACGGTGATCTCCGTGTCCAATGTCGATGGCAAGCTGCTGCCTGGTATGACCGCGACGGTGCAGTTCCTCACCGGCTCGGCGAAGAACGCGCTACTCGTACCTAACGCCGCGCTGCGGTTCCGAGCGACGCCGGAGATGATGGCGGAAGTCGGAATAAAGACGAGGAGCGTGACTGCGAACGGCGCAACTGCTGGGAGCGCGGCTGCCAACGGCGCGGCTGCCAACGGCGCGGCTGCTAACGGCGCGACTGCCAACGGCGGAACTGCCAACGCCGCTCAGAGATCCGCCGCGGCCGGCGGCTCACGGGGTGGATACTCACCTAACGGGGCAGCGCGTACCGGTGGCATGCTCTGGTATCTCGATAAGACTGGTAAGCTCGCCGTGGCACGGGTGAAGACCGGTCTCACCGACGGCCAGACCACTGAGATTACGCCGCGCGACAGCACGACTGTGCAGGCGGGAGTTCAAGTGATCATCGGCAGCAATGCAACGACGACCACGAGCACATCGAGCGCGAGCTCCGCGAATCCGCTCCAGCCACAAAGTGGCGCCCGGCGCGGGCCTGGAGGGTTCTAATCATGTCAAACGAGAACACAATCGGCGTGCCGGTCATCGACATCCACGGTGCGAAGAAAATCTACAAGACGGGAACGAACGAGGTCGCGGCCCTCAAGGGAATCGACCTCACCGTTAGGCAGGGCGAGCTCGTGGCGATCATGGGCTCGTCAGGCTCCGGGAAGTCGACGCTGATGAACATCCTTGGCTGCCTCGACGTGCCGACCGAGGGGACATACACCCTCGACGGAACGCGCGTCGAAGGGCTGACGAGGAATCAGCTGGCCGACATTCGCAATCAAAAGCTCGGCTTCGTCTTTCAAGGATTCAATCTGCTGGCTCGTACTACCGCACTGGATAATGTGGAATTGCCACTGCTGTACGACCGCACGGGCGCGAAGAAAAACACGAGGGAGCTGGCGACGCGCGCGCTCGAACGGGTTGGTCTGGGCGATCGGCTCGATCACCAGCCGAGCGAGCTCTCCGGCGGACAGCAGCAGCGCGTCGCGATCGCGCGAGCGCTCGTCACGCAGCCGCGGTTGCTGCTCGCCGATGAGCCGACGGGCAACCTGGATAGCCGCACGTCGGTGGAGGTGATGGCGCTCTTTCAGGAATTGAACGCGCAGGGGATCACGATTCTCATCGTGACGCACGAGCCGGACGTCGCGCAGTACGCGACGCGGATCGTGGAAGTGCGCGACGGGCGTATTCGCCGCGACCATCCGGTCGAGCGGCGGCGCACTGCCGTGGAAGATCTACGCAACATCGACGCCGACGCCGTCATCGACGTGCAGGCGGAGCGGGCGGAGGCAGCATGAAACAGCAAACGTTACTCAAGCTGGCATCGCAGAGCATCCTCAAGAACAAGATGCGGACGCTCCTGACGATGCTGGGTATCGTCATCGGCGTCGGCGCGGTGATCGTGATGGTCGCGATCGGTAACGGCGCGCAGGCCCGCATTCAGGAGCAGATCAATAGTCTCGGGACGAACGTCATCATGATCATGCCGGGCTCGACGCAGCAGGGCGGCGCGAGCCAGGGCGCGGGCACTTTCAACCGCCTAACGGTCGACGACGCCGATAAGGTGAAACGCGAAGCGACGACATTGGCAGCCGTATCGCCGGTGATTCAGACGCGAACGCAGGTCATTGGCGGAAATGGCAACTGGCGCACCCAGATCAACGGTGTCTCTACCGATTATCTCACGATCCGTGACTGGAGCGTCGCCAGCGGGGCGCTGTTCAGCGACAACGACGTGAAGTCGATACGGAAGGTCGCGGTGCTCGGCGCGACGGTGGCGGAGAATCTGTTCCCCGGCGGAGACCCCGTCGGCGCGCAGGTGCAGCTTGGGCACGTCCCTTTTCAGGTCATAGGTGTGCTCGCGAAAAAAGGTCAGAACGCGGCGGGCAACGACCAGGACGACGTGGTGCTCGTGCCATACACGACGGCGCAAGCGCGGCTGAGCGGATTCGTTAGGCTCGGTCAGATTCTGGCGAGCACGTATTCGTCCAGCGACATCCCGGCGGCGCAAGACGAGATCAAGGGCATCATGCGCGAGTCGCACAAGCTCGGCGACTCCGCCGATGACGACTTCACGATCCGCAATCAGAATGAGCTCGCCGACGCGGCGTCGTCGACGACGAAAGTGATGACGTACCTGCTCGCGGCGATCGCTTCGGTGTCCCTTGTCGTGGGCGGCATCGGCATCATGAATATCATGCTCGTCTCGGTGACGGAGCGGACACGAGAGATTGGTATTCGCATGGCCATCGGCGCGCGGGGCTCCGACGTGCTGACGCAGTTTCTCGTCGAGAGCATCGTCATGAGCGTGGCCGGGGGCATCATCGGGTTGTTGGTGGGATTCGGTGGCGCGGCCTTGCTCGGACACCTCACCGGGTGGAGCACGTCGACACCGCCGATCGCGGTGGCGATTGCTGTTGGCTTCTCGGCAGCGGTGGGCATGTTCTTTGGGTATTACCCGGCTCGTAAGGCAGCGGCGCTGAATCCGATTCAGGCGCTTCGATACGAATAACGCTGATTCATCTGAGGACTCTTCCATGTGTGCAGTACATAGATACCAACGATTCGGCACGGCTGTTGTCGCGGCCATTCTCGCGGCGGCGAGCGTCACGAGCCGACTCGACGCCCAGCAGCCCGCGACGGCGGCGTCGACGCCATCAGCGGTCATCACGTTCGATCAGGCGCTCAAGCTGGCGCTCACCCAGAACACGGGCATCAAGCAAGCACAGAATACCGCGGCGCTGAATAGCGCGGCCGTCGCGCAGTCGAAGCTGGCGTTCCTCCCGAATCTGAGCATCAGCGCGAATACGGGGCAGACGTACGGCAACAGCTTCAATACGACCGACGGCACGCTCGCCAGCACGACGACGAATACGCTCAACGCGGGGTTGTCGTCGAGCGTGACGCTGTTCGACGGGATGAGAAACGTCGCAAACCTGAAGAGTGCACAACTCGGCGAGCGTGCCGGTGAACAGGATCTGACGCGCGCGAAGCAAACCGCGGTATTCACCGTGGCGTCGAACTTCCTGTCACTCGTTACGCAGCAGCAACAGCTTGCCGTGCAGCGGCAGAATCTCGCGGCGCAGGAGGCACTGGAGAATCAGATCAGTCAGTTCGTGAAGGCGGGCTCGCGGCCGGTCTCGGACCTCTATCAGCAACAGGCCAGCGTCGCCAGCGCGCGCGCCGGCGTCGTGACGTCACAGAATGCCGTCGAGCTGGCGAAGGTCGATCTGATCCAGACCCTGCAGCTCAATCCCCGTGGCACCTACGACTTCCAGGCACCAGCGATGCCTAACGCGTCAGCCGCGAGTGCGAGCTTCAGCCTCGACTCGCTGTTCGATCGGGCATTCGCGCAGCGCCCCGACCTCGGCGCGAACGCGTCACGAGTCGACGCGGCCCAGCAGGACGTCAAGGCAGCAAGCGCGAGCAAGTGGCCGACGATCTCGCTGACCGGCGGAT
>QHUV01000083.1 GCA_003222065.1 Gemmatimonadota bacterium
CCTTCCGGCATCACGCCGATGATTGTGTACGGCCGGCCGTCCACGCGCACCGACTTCCCGGTAACGTTGGAGTCGCCTCCAAAACGGTCACGCCACATCGTGTAGCCGAGTACGGCCGTCGGTGGCGCGTTAGGCGCATTATCGGCCGACGTGAAGGTCCGGCCGATGATGCCGCGAACGCCCGTCACCTCGAATGCGCCCGCCGTCATTCGTGCGATGCTGACGCGCTCCGGCCGATCGCCTCCGCTGATGTTCGCCGTGCCGAGCTGGTACCCGCCGAACGCAACAAACGACCGCTGGTCTGCTCGATAGCGCAGGAAATCCGACAGCGGGACGAGCGTCTCCTCCCCCCGTCCGGTGGGATCGGCGCGGTAGATCATCGCAATGCGCGCCGGGTCGTCGAAGGGCAGTCCCTTGATGAGCAAACCATAAATTATGCTGAACATGACGGTCGTCAGGCCGATGCCGAGCGCGAGTGCCGCGACCGCCGCTCCCACCATGCCTGGACTTCGGCGCAAAGTGCGAAGGCCGTAGCGCACATCACGTCGCGTCGACCCCGACGACCAAACTCGCGTATGCCGGCGCCGCAGCCACGCCCGGCGCTCGGCGGCAGCATCGAAACTCTCCTCGCGCAAGTGACCGAGAAGCTCCTCGCGAGCCGCAGCGGCGCCGATCCTGAGGGACAGCTCGGCGAACTGCGCCTCGAGGTGCACCGCCACTTCTTCGACGATTTCCGCTTCATCCTGCGCATTGAGCCGGGCCGCCGACAACCGCGCCCGTACGTCCGCACGCCAGTCATACATAGCGCACCCCCGACACCTGGTTGATCGCCGCCACGAACTCGCGCCAAGTCTTACGCTGGGCGTCCAGTGCGGCGCGACCCGCTGCCGTCAAGCGATAGAAGCGTCGCCGGCGCTCCCCGGCCTTCTCGACCCAGCGGCCGAGAATCCAGCCCCGATCCTCCATCCGGTAGAGCAACGGATAGAGCGTCGCCACGTGAAACGTGAGCACTCCTTTGGACCGCGACTCGATCAGCTTTTGGAGCTCGTAGCCATGGCGCGGCTCCGCCTCGAGCAGCGACAGAACGAGAAACTCCGCGCTTCCCTTCTTCAGCTCGTCCGTAAGCATAGTACTCACATATGTGTGACCCACACATATATCGATCTTGGTCGCCGTGTCAACGTGTCGTTCATTATCCGGCGTCGCTGCTTCGATTAAGAGTCGATTAACGGCGCGTCCGCGCGATCGAGAGCCGGCCATGGAAATGGCCTGTCCTCGCGTCAGCTGCCGATCCCTCGGCGTGGGCGCCGAGCGCGATGTCCTAGAAGCTCAGCTGCTGTTTACCGGGGTGAAGCGGGACGTGCCGTCCTGCCCAGACGAATTCGCCCGTGACCCCAGGTGGCAGCGTAACGGTCGCGCCGAGCCCCGCGCCCGCGGTCCTCGTTAGGCGCACATCGATGTCGCCGGCGGGATGCGGCACGCGTCCCTCGGCCCGTTGGAGTGGACCCAGCAACGGCGCAATCCGAACGCTGCGGAAGCCTGGGCTCGCCGGACGCACACCGAGCACCGTCGCGAGGAGCTCGTAGTTCGGATGGGCGGCCCACGCGTGCGAGTCCGAACGTGTCGGCTCCGGATTCTCGGGCGTTGACGTGAGTCCGAGCCGCAGCATCTCCCGCCAGGGCGCGAGCTGCTCGATAGTGCGATCGCCGAGTCCCGCCTGCCGCAGTGCCTCGAGCAGGTAGAAGGTGAAATAGTAGGTGCACTGCGTGAGCGTGCTATCGGCGAGGACGCGCTGCATGAGCGGGCGCTGTTCCGCGAGCGGGACGGCGCCGGCGAGGACAGCGAGGACGTTCGTCTGCTGACTGTACGCCGTCGAGGCCGGCGCGTCGCGAAAGAGCTGGCGCTGTGTATCCCAGGCTCGTGCGCGCGTTGCCGAAATGAGCGCATTGGCGCGTCGGCGGTATTCCGTCGCCATGGCCGGCACGCCGGCATCCGTCTCCAACTCGGCCGCTCGCTGGAGCGCGTACGCGTAGAGCAGCGAGATCGTCGCCGAGTGACCATCGTGCGCGCCGGGCGGCACGCCATCCTGCCAGCCGCGCGCCCAGTCGACGTAGCTCCAATACGGCATCGGCCCGAGCATTCCCGTGCTGTCGACGCGCGCGGCGTACCAGTCGAGCACGCCGCGAACCCCAGCGAGGCGCTGCCTAACGAACGACATGTCGTCGCGCAACATGTGGTAGTCGTTCACCATCGCGACGTAGATCAGCGAGAAGGGAGGGATGATTTGCGACAGCGCCGACGGGTAGCGGCTCATCGTCAACCCGTCGGGGATGCGCGACGCGTCGAAGTGCTCGATCGCTTGCCGAACGAGGCGATCGTCCCCGCTCATGTAGAGGGAGATGAGCGACTGGATGCGCGTGTCGCCGACGTACTGGAGCTGCTCGTAGTACGGCGTGTCCATATAGGTTTCGAAGGCGCCGATCCGCGCTCCGTTCCAGTCCATCCGCCACACGTCGGCGAGCCAGGACAGATCGCTGGCGAAGCGGGCGCGCTCGCGCAGCGGGTAGCCGGTGAAAACGCCGTGAAAATCCTTCAGCGTAAGCGGCGCGTCGGCGGTCTCGATATCGAGCTGCACGTACCGAAACGAGCGCCAGTACAGTGGCTCGAAAACGCGCCGCTCCCCACCATCGGGGCGGAAGACGTCGTACACGCCGCGAATGGTCCGGCCATCGACCTCATTCCTATTCCCCTTTTCCCCGCGGGAATCCACGAGGGCCTCGGCGTACGTCAGCGTCACCGTGCCTCCCGAGCCGCCACTCGTCTCGAGCACGGGATAGGCATTCGTCGTGTGGCCCTGGTCGAGGAGAATCGTCGCCCGGGTGCGGGCCGGTACGACGACCTCGCCGGTTCCGCGTACGAACGCGTCGTCGACTCTCACGCCGGCCACGCGGCGCACGGTCGTTAGGCGCTGCAGTATTTCATCCATCGGCGGTATCGACCGCGGTGACAGTTGCCACCCGAATACCTCTCCCGTTCCGCGACCGATGGACCCGCGTCCGCGTGCTCGGCCGACGATCGCGGTACCCATCGGGACCTCGAACGCAGCGAGCGGCGCAGCCTCGTTATGCGACGGCGGCGCCGCAACGGTGAGCCAGCGCGAGTCGTCGTAGTCCGATTGCTCCCAGCGCCACGGATAGCGTCGGCCGTCGACCGATTCGCCCGGCCCGGCGGCGTAGTATCCCGCGACCGTCGCATTCGTGATCACGATCGGCGCGTAGCCGGAGTCGACGAGCAGCTTCCAGCCTGGTCCCGTGTTCACCAGCGCTGCCTCACGATCACCGTCGCCCTGGACGAGGAACCCCGTGCGATAGCTGTGCTGCGCGACGGGACGCGCGGCGCCCCAGTTCCAGATGACCGCGGCGAGCACGTTGCGCCCGGCATGGAGCTGCGCCCCGATGTCGACCGTCTCGTACCGCCAATGCGCGACGTCGGAACGCTGTGGGCCCGATGACACGGAAATCCCGTTCACGTATAGCCGGTACCTGTTGTCGGCCGAGACGTGGACAACGAATCGCGTCGGCGCCGAGGGTAGATCGAGCGTGCGACGGGCGTGAAAGACGACGAACGAATCGCTCGCGACGTTAGGCGGCGCGATCCAGCTCGCCGCGGGCGCTCCCTGCGATAAGAGATTCGGTTGCGCCGCCGCAACCGGCGCGGCCGCGAGAACAATGCCCAAGGCGATCGTGACGTGAGAAAAACCAGTCGGCATGGCAGTTTATAAGATGCGCACCGACACTCAGCGACGGGAGACGCGCCACGACCGACCCGCAGCTGTGAAGGACTGGTTCCTGTCCCGGCCCGCGGGACTCAGACGAGCCTTATCAGCCTTCGGTAAATCGCCCGTGCTCGTACTGGCTAATGAGCTCGGCGTTCATCCGCTCCGTCGGGTTCAGCTGATTCTCGCTGAATGCGTCGTTCGGTTTGTACCACGAAAAGCTGGCGAAGTAGCGTTGGAGCATCGGATCGCGAAAGCGCCGGCCGTGACGCGCGTAGATCTCATTCCGCAGGCGACGCGCGTCGTCGGGCCGCAGACCGCGCACTTCGTCAGGCCTCAGAAGCGTCGTGGAGAGCGATTGGTGAAGCTGTTCCTCGCGGTTCGTGATAAGGGCGATGTTCGCGCGCTCCACCGACGAGAGCTCTGCATCGCTGTAATCGTGGCGCGGCGTATACCACGGCTGCTGGCGGAAATACTCCGCCAGCCACGGAGTTTCGAAGCCTCGTCCATGGCGCGCATAGATCTCGTTCCGCAACAGACGTAGGTCGGCGATGGAGATGCTGGACAGCATCTGCTGCGTGAGCGGCGTGGACTGGAACAAATTCATCATCCCGGGCGCGAGCTGTCGTTTATTCTGCCGCATCGCGGCAACGGCGATGGTATCGCGATTCTGGCGTTCGATCGCCGATAGATCGGAGGCTTTGAACTCGGGACGAGGCTGGTACCAGTATCGCTCGTCGAAGTACGTCTGCAGATCGTCCGGCTCCTGTGAATCCGCGTACCCGAAAAAGAAGCCGTGATTCGCGAGCACTTCCGCCTCGAGCACTTCCCAATCCTGCGGCGTGTGCTCGCCGAGCATGGCCGTAGTAATCACGCGGTGCTGGTAGAACCGCATGTCGCCGGTCTCGATTTGGGCGTGCTTCTTCGCTTCCGCCTCGCGTATGACATCGAGATTCTCGCGCTCGCGCGACGATAATCGCGCATTGGTGAAGCTCGCGTCAGGCCGATACCAGGCGCGAGTCAGCAGCCAGTGCTGGAGCGTCGAGTCCTCGAACACCCGGCCGTGTTTGCCGAAGATGATCCCGCGAATGTGCTGCAGCTGGACGAGGGAAAGTGGTGCGAGCGCGGTCGGCGAGATCGCGGTCGAGGCGTAGTCGAGCTGCTCCCACTGATCCGGTGTCGCACTCTTCGTGCTGTCGTTTCCTTTGTCGCAACCGCCGACGATCGCGACGAGCGCCATCATTCCCGTTAGGCGTCGGATCATCGCACCCTCGGTGAGTTGCTGGCTGGAGCATACCGGCCGATACCCTCGGCGATCGCTTGCGCCATGAGCGACTGACCGCGCGGCGCCTTGATGAAAGCCGCGTCGCGAGGGTTGCTGAGCGTCACCATTTCTACGAGGACGACTGGGACCTCGGAATAAATGGATCCGGTGAGCGCTCCCTGCTGCTCGCCGATCGCGGTCTTCGAGTCGCCGCGGACGCCGCCGTCTTTCAGCTTACCCGCGAGCAGCTTCGACATGGACACATGCAGCGATTCTGCGGCCGCCGCGCTCGCGCGCATGACCGCTTCATTTGGCCCCGTGCGGCCATGCGACGTACCCTGCCGGTCGGGGTGATAGATCGCGTAACCACTGTCCGCACTGTCGTCGCAGTGGAGTCGCACGACGAGCGCTGCCTGCGTCCTATTGCCGATCCGTGCCCGGTCGACATTCGACACGTTGGTGCGCTCCGCTGACTTGGTCATCACGACCGCGTAGCCTTGCGCGCGCAGGAGCGTTGCGAGGCGCTGCCCCACTTGCCAGGCAACGTGAACCTCGCTCGTGCCGTTATGAACCGCCGCGCCGCTGCTCACCTCAGACGGATGGCCAGGGTCGATGACGATGGTGGGGTGCCTCCCTTGAGCATCCACGGCAGTGGCAAAGGCTAGGAGCGCGAGGGTCAGCCTCATATCAGAATAACCTTAAGGGCGCCCTACCGCGTGCGAACGACCGTGGCCTGGACTGCTGCCGGCGGCAGCCAGCCGGCCGACGTTAGGCGGATTACCGCCTCCTTGCCGGCGGTGACGGAGAACCTGAAGAAAGCGCTGCTTCCACCTCGCAAAGAGACCGATTGCGCCACGTCGTCGGGTAGGACGCGCACGGCACCAAGCAGCGGGTATGGCTGCGCCGCCGTCGGCAGAGCCGGAAAGGCTGAGCGAAAGTTCCAGCTGGGCTGCCTGTACATGGCGTCGATCCCCGGCGTGTCATCATCGGTGTAAACTGATAGGGACCACGAGTTGAGCATCTGCGACAGGTCGGAGCCGAAGACGTCGAAGAGGTTGTCGAACCCGGCGACGGGTGAGTTGACGAGGCGTAGCCAGACGTCGCCGTCACTCGATCCATGGCGGTCGGCGGCGTACCGCAGGAACGCCCAAATGGCGCCGTGCGTTCCAACGTCGTCGTAGGATGAA
>QHUV01000635.1 GCA_003222065.1 Gemmatimonadota bacterium
ACTGCTACTGGAGCCGACGATCGCCGCGATCGCGGCGACGCCAAAGATGGCGATGCGCATGAAACCTCCATTGATGTCACAGTGTTGATGAGAGATCGCGGTCGTCTCGCGCTCTCTCGTCGTAATACCTGTGTCCGGCCGCCGGCGGTCACCGGGTCGTGCTCGGTAGGCAATCATGTGACGCGGCGACACCATGCGCGGGTAGAACGACAGGGCTTGCTGTCTCGATTCCCTCGACTTCCCACCGAGACATGATGACATCTCGTCTGTGCCGCCGTGCGGTGCTCTGCCTGCTCGTCACCACCGCGACGGGCCCGCTCGACGCCCAAGCGCCTTCCCAATTTGCCGCTGCCGCAGGCGCGGGCGGTTCGGCGTTGGGGTGGCAGCCACAGGTCGCAATGCGTGGCGTGCTTGCCTCGCCGTCGCTCGGTCCATTTCAGACGTCCGTGCATGGCTCGCTGACACGCTTCGCGATGCCCATCGCATCGCCGTACGAGCTTACCGGAGGCGCGCGGCTCCTTATTGCACAGGCCCAGTCGGGATGGTGGTTGGGCGGCGACGTCGTGCAGCGCAACGGATTCAAGGACCTGATCGAGCGACCGCGCGTTCAATCAGGCGGGTGGCGTCGCTTCGGTGACGTGACGGTCGGGATCTCCGGCTCGAGGCGCAGTGCTTCATTCTCGGGGATGACACACTTCGCCCGAAGCATCACCACGTTCGAGCCGCGGCTCGACAGTCTCACGGGGCGTTGGGACAGCGTGCAGACGACGCGATCCGTCGGGGACAGTGCGCACATCGCGGCGACGCGTCGTTGGCAAGAGACCGAGGCGACGGTCGCCTGGGAACGTGACCGCTTGGCCGCCGAATTGGCCGTGGGCGGACGGTTTGCTACTCGCGACGTCCCGAGCGGCGCATGGACGGCCGCCAGCATTGTCGTTAGGCTCGCATCGCCACTCTCGATCGTGGCCGGCGCCGGCACGGGCGCGGGTGGACGATTCGTCCTTGACCGCGAGCACCGGTACGTGACACTCGGCCTCCGCGTCGCCGGGCGCATGGCGAGCGCGCCGGTCGCCCCGCGCCGGCCGGCGCCGGATGGGATTCGGTCCTTCGATGTCGACGACCTCGGGGGTGGTCGATATCGACTCTCACTCGCCGCACCGACGGCACGGCGCGTCGAGATCTCGGGCGACTTCACCAGCTGGAAGCCGGTGCCGCTCTCGCGCGACGACGACGGGCGCTGGTGCCTAACGGTGTCCCTCACTTCGGGTACCCATCGAATGAACGCACGCGTCGATGGGGCAGGCTGGATCGTGCCGCCGGGTCTTACGACGATGAGCGACGATTTTGCCGGTGAGGTTGGTGTTCTCGTGATCGAGCAGCCGCGACGCACCGAGCCGAAGTGACGCTCCCGGCGTTCGCGAGGGTAGACGCCGGTAGCATGACCGATGCGATGCTCGTGCGCCGCGTCCTCGATGGAGACCCGCGGGCATTCACGATGCTCGTCGACCGGCATTTGCAGCCTTGCCTACGCTTCGCGACGCGCATGCTCGGCAGCCGGCACGACGCCGAAGATGTCACGCAGGAGGCGCTCTTGCGCGCATACCGGGCGCTGGCGGCGTACGATCCGGCCGGCGGATTTCGAACGTGGCTGTTCGCGATTCTCGTCAATCGCTGTCGCACGTCGCTGCTGCAACGCAGTCGATACGTGCGGCGGGTCGTGACGGACGAGGACATGATGCACAATGCGGTCAGTGGCGACGACGCCGGGTCGACGGAATTGCGCATCGAGATCGAACGGGCGGTAGCGATGCTCGACTCCGATCAGCGGGAGGCGTTTCTGCTCAAGCACGTCGAGCAACTCGGATATGAGGAGATGGCCGCGGTGACCGGCGCCGGCGTGTCGGCGCTCAAGATGCGCGTGAAGCGCGCGTGCGAGCGGCTGCGTGACTTGTTAGGCGAGGTGAATGATGTCAGATCGTGAGCTGCAATCGCTCGACGGTGTGATCACGGAACTCCGGGCGCCGGTGCCGGTGCGCGCGGAATGGCGCGCTGGGTTGCTGCGGGGCGTCGCGATGCTGCCGCCGCCGGGCACCATGTCGACCGGTCTGCCTGGCGAGCGACACTGGCGCGTCCGTCCGCTGGCGGCGGTGGCGGCAGGCGTCGCCTGCGCCGTAGCCGGTGCGGCGCTCACCGCGCTCCTGCTCGGCCGGCCCCAACGAGCGGCGACGAGCGAGGACTTGACGAGCCTAACGGCGACCATGCCGCTGCCCGGGGAGCCCATCATTCGGTCGACCGTGCGATTCCTGTATGTCGCGCCCTACGCCGCGCGCGTCGCGCTCGTCGGTGATTTCAACGGCTGGAATCCGGCGGCAATGCCCATGCGCCGGTCGCCGGACGGGCGTGCGTGGCTCATCGACGTTCCGCTCGTGCCTGGCCGGCATGTGTACTCGTTCGTCGTCGACGGCGATCTCGCTGCTGATCCGGCCGCGCCGCGCGCGGGCGACGACGACTTTGGCATCCCGAGCTCGGTGGTGCTCGTGACAGGAGCGAAGACATGACTGGATGCTCGCGAAGATCGACGCTTGTCGCCGCCGTCCTTGTCGCGTGCCTCGTTAGGCCTGTCGCGGCGCAGCGAGCCGGTGCGCTCACCGCGGTGGATCTTCCG
>QHUV01000636.1 GCA_003222065.1 Gemmatimonadota bacterium
ACCTTGGTCAGCGCTGCGGTGAGCGTCGTCTTCCCGTGGTCGACGTGGCCGATAGTGCCGACGTTTACGTGCGGCTTGGTCCGCTCAAACTTTGCCTTTGCCATTGTGCAATCCCGGTTGTGTTGGGGTCCCTCTCTGCGTGGAGCGTTGGGCGCTGAGCGTTTTCGCTCTGCGCACCGCGCTCAACGCACTACGCCTTCACTTTACTCACAATCTCTTCCGCTTTCGACTTCGGTACTTCCTCGTAATGCGCAAACTCCATCGAGTACACCGCGCGGCCCTGCGACATCGAGCGGAGCTTCGTCGAGTACCCGAACATCTCCGCGAGCGGAACCGTCGCCGCGATCACCTGCGCTTCGCCGCGTTGCGTCATCCCGCCGATCTTGCCACGCCGCGCCGACAGATCGCCGAGCACGTCGCCCATGTATGCGTCGGGCACGACGACTTCCACGTTCATCATCGGCTCCAGCAGCACCGGACCGGCGCGCTTGGCCGCCTCCTTGAACGCCATTGAGCCGGCGATCTTGAACGCCATCTCGCTCGAGTCCACTTCGTGATACGAGCCGTACACGAGCTCGACTTTGACATCGACCATCGGATAGCCCGCGAGCACGCCGTTCTCGAGCGCTTCCTTAATACCTTGCTCAACCGGAGCGATGTACTCACGTGGGATGACGCCGCCGACGATCTTGTCCTCGAAGATGAATCCCGCGCCCGGACCCGACGGCTCCATGTTGATGACGACGTGTCCGTACTGTCCCTTCCCGCCCGACTGGCGAATGAACTTCCCTTCGACTTTCTCCACCCGCTTCCGTATCGTTTCGCGATACGCCACCTGAGGGCGGCCGATGTTCGCGTCGACCTTGAACTCCCGCATCATCCGGTCGACGATGATCTCCAGGTGCAGCTCGCCCATCCCCGAGATGATCGTCTGCGACGTCTCGGCGTCCGTGTGTACACGGAACGTCGGATCCTCCTCCGACAACTTCTGCAGCGCGATCGCGAGCTTGTCCTGATCCGCCTTCGTCTTCGGCTCGATGGCGACGTCGATCACCGGATTCGGGAACTTCATCGCCTCGAGAATGATCGGATGGTCATCGTCGCAGAGCGTGTCGCCCGTGCGCGTGTCCCGCAGTCCGATCGCCGCGGCAATGTCTCCCGCCCGTACCTCTTCGATCTCCTCGCGCTTGTTCGCGTGCATCTGCAACAGACGGCCGATGCGCTCGCGCTTGTCCTTGGTCGAGTTATAGATGTACGAGCCCGACTTGAGGACGCCTGAGTAAACTCTAAAGAACGTCAACTTTCCGACGAACGGGTCGGTCGCGATCTTCGACGCCAGCGCCGCGAACGGCGCGTCGTCAGACGCGGCACGCTCGGCCATATGCTCGTCGTGATGCGGCAGATGCCCCTGAATCGGCGGAATGTCCACCGGTGCCGGCAGGAAATCGATCACCGCGTCGAGCAATGCCTGGACGCCCTTGTTCTTGAACGACGCGCCACACAACACCGGCACCATGCGGCCCACAACCGTCGCCTGACGAATCGCGTGGCGAATTTCGTCCGGCGTTAGTTCTTTGCCGTTGAGGTATTTCTCCATCAATGGCTCGACGAAGGTGACGGCATGCTCGACCGCCGCGTGCCGCGCTTCCTCGACCTTGTCCTTCATGTCGGCCGGGACGTCGACGACCGTGAACGTCTTGCCTAACGTGTCCTCGTCGAAGATGTACTGCTTCCGCTCGATGACGTCGATGTGCCCCGTGAACAGCTCACCCGATCCGACCGGGAG
>QHUV01000637.1 GCA_003222065.1 Gemmatimonadota bacterium
GGCGAGCGCGGCTTGTTCGAGAGCGCGATGGATCGCGGCTTCGTCGGCCTCGGGCCGGGCGAGCGCAACATTGGCCTTGAGCGTGTCGTTGAACAGATAGGTGTCCTGCGAGACCAGCGAGATCCGCGCCCGCAGATGGTCGAGCTCGAACTCGCGCAGATCTACCCCGTCGAGCAGGATCCGGCCGGCAAGCGGGTCCCAGAACCGCAGCAGCAGATTGGCGATCGTGGTCTTGCCGGCGCCCGAGGGGCCGACCAGCGCCATTGTGCTCCCGGCCGGAACCGTGAGCTCGACGTCGCTCAGTGCCGGTCGACGGGCGCCCGGGTAGGTGAACCCGACACGCTCGAAACAAATCTGCGAGCCGCCGACCGGGGCCGGCGGGCGCAGTGGACCGTCGACGACCGGCGGATTTTCGCGCTGCACTGCATAATAGCGGCGGGTCGAGGCGATCGTATCGGCGAGCTGGCGGCCGACCTGGGCGATCTCCGAGATCGGCAGAAACGAGGCCAATGCCAAAAGGATCAGCAAAGGCAGGGTGGTAGCCATCAGCTGGTGCTCGGCGGCAAGGCGAGCCCCGACCACGGCGACCGCGAGCCCGCCTAGCCCGGTCACGATTTCGAGCTGCGCCGTTTGCGAGGAGAGATCGCGCAACAGTTCGAGGCGTATCCGCTGATACTCCCGTACCAGACCCATAAAGCCTCGTCGCCGGGAGGCTACCGCCTGAAAGGCGACGAGGTCGGAGAGGCCCTGGATCGTCTCGGTGACATAGGCGCTGAGGAGCCCGAGGGCATCGCGCGCCTGCGCACCGAGATGATCGACCCGCGCCCTGGTCAGCACCGGAGCGAGACCGGCATAGAGGACGAAGGGCAGCAGCGCCAAGGCAATAGGCCAAGCGATGAGCGCCAGCGTCAGCACCACCGCAGTCGGCACCATGACGGCAACGAGCGCCGGCGCGACCGTGTGGGCGTAGAAGTATTCGATCGTCTCGATGTCCTGGTTGGCCAATGCGATCAGGTCTCCCGAGCGCCGCCGTACCAGATAAGCCGGCGCGAGCGTCTCGAGCTTGCGGAACAGATCGATCCGCATCTCCGCCAGCAGGCGATAGGCGATGTCGTGCGCCAGCCAGGATTCGAGCCAGTGGAG
>QHUV01000638.1 GCA_003222065.1 Gemmatimonadota bacterium
CGCATGACATGCAGCGCGTCGAGCTGATGGAATCGCGACGCCGTCTGCAGCGGTGTCATGCTCGGGCCGATCGTCCACTGGTAAATGTGGTAGCTGCTCGGCGGCTTCTCGGCGTAGTCTCCCTGACTCGTTCGCAATGAAAGGAGCGACGGATCGTGCTCGAGCATTGCTCGTACCTGCGTCGTTAGGCCGAGTGCCGCCGCGAGAAAGATGTCTACCGACGCGCCGCGCTCGACGAGGTACTTCGCCAGCTCGACACGCGAACCCTCCGGAGTGTCTACGTCGCCGATCATCCATTGCGCCGGCGTCGATCGGTGATCGATGTCCACGGCATCGAGGTCTGCGCCCGCCTCCATCAGGAGGTCGGCGACGCGACGCGAACGCGCGAAGTGCAGCGGCGTCTGCCCGTCGCCACCGCGCTCGTGCACGCGGGCGGGATCCGCCACGAGCATCGACGTGAGAAGGTCGGCGCGATCGAGATGTGCGGCGGCGCAGGCGTCGGGCACTGCACCCGCTGCGAGCAGGCGCTCGCCGACCGCTGCATTGGCGGCATACAGTGGATGGAAGCCACCAGCCCACCAATCACTCTTTCGATTCGGATCGGCGCCGAGGGCGAGCAACGCGTCGACGAGCTCCACGCTGCCGCGACCGGCGACCGAGACCAGCGCCGGCGAGTCGAAGCCGAACGACGGTTTATTGACGACGTCGCGGAGCTCCTCTCGATGCACCCTGAGACGGCGAAGCTCGCCAACGTCGCCAGCCCGCACGGCCCGCTTGAATCGCTCTTCGGGTGACAGCCTCTCGATCGTGAGTGTTTCTATATGTTCGCGCAGCGCCGGCCAATTGACGAATCCATACTCGCGCGCGAGCACGAACTGCGCGTCCGCGAGTACGATGCGGCCCTTGTCCGGGAGCTCGGCGCGCACGCGCGCCTTTGCCTCTGCTTCGCCGCCACGAAATGCAGCGAGCAATTCCTTGGCGAGCTTCTTCTGCTGCCCCAGATCCACGCGCGCGGGGAGCGTGCGGCGAAACGCCGACATGGCAACCTCCTTCGTGTCAGCCGGTGTCCGCACATCGGCCCGAAAGAGGTCAACGCTGTCAGGCAGTTACGACTCGGGTGGGCGCAGCCCTTTCCGCGGACCGGTGGCGTCCCGTACGCTCGCTACGGAACGTACCAAATTGCCGTCGCGGCGCAAGTTGCCGGAAAAGGCCGTTAGGCGGTCGCGATGCGCCAGTCCGTCTCCACGAGCATCGAGTACGTGGTCTGCGAGAGCAGCATCGACGGGTCGTCCGACGCCACCACACCGTCGTCCTCGATCGCCCAGATCGCGGAGAGCACGGCCTGGCTGAAGGCCCAGGCGAGCACGCGTTGCGGGTCGAGCTGCAGCGCCGCCGCGAAGCGAGCGATTCGCGATCGCACGACCGATGCGTCCTTCACGCACGCTAGACAGCCGTGCGGATTGCGCAGCGCCGCGCCGAGCTCGTACGCGGCCTCGCCGACGACGCCCTTCGGGTCGATCGCCAGCCAGCCGCGACGGCTATCAGAGAGGACGTTCTCATGATGAAGATCGCCATGTAGCAATCGCACATTTGCCTGCGAGCCGCAGAGATCCCGATAGGTGCGTTGCGCATGCCTAACGAGCACATCCGGCACCCGACTATCGCCGCTTGCGACGTAGCGCTCGAATCCGCGCGACCAATCGTGCACGGTTGGCGCGGCCGTCGGTAAATGAGAGGGCGACATCATGCGTATGAGAGCGGCGAGAACGTCGGTCGCCTCCTCGTCCCGTCCGGCTCGCACGAGATCGACGAGAGATGTTCCGGGCTGCAGTCGCTCCAGTAACATGGCACCCGCGGTGTATTCGTAGACGCGAACGACGCCAGCTCCGGCGAAGGCCTCGAGTATTTCACCGGCCCGTGATTCATCACCGTCGCCGCGAACCACCTTGATGATGACCGGCTCCCGACCACGGCGGCCATACGCGATGAGGGAGCTTGGCGTCTCGCGCGTCTCCTCGACAACGACGCCCCACTCGCGCGCGTGGACTTCGAGTCTTCGCCGTGCGTCCATGTCACGCGACAGACGGTCGATCGTGTTGCGATGTCGTTAGAGAGCCGCCGACGGCGCGTCGGCGAGCGGCGTCTTTGCCCACAGCACGAGGTATGTCACGATGCCCGGCAAGCCGAACGTTGCAATGGTCAAAGCACCAAATGCGGCGCGCGCGACGACGGGCTTTACACCGAG
>QHUV01000084.1 GCA_003222065.1 Gemmatimonadota bacterium
GTGAAGAAGCTCAGGCATGCCGGCGTGAATTTCACGGAGCCGAAGCCGGTCATGGCGGGCGGTGCCTTGAAGGGGCTGACGATCGTCATCACCGGAACGCTAGCGACGCTTTCGCGCACCGAGGCAACGGAATTGATTGAGGCGCGGGGCGGTCGCGTTACGAGCGGCGTGTCGAAGTCGACGGACTTCGTTGTCGTCGGCGAGGACGCGGGGAGCAAATTGGAAAAGGCGCGCGCGCTCGGTGTCGAGATCATCGATGAAGGAGAGCTGCGAAAGCGACTTGGCATCGGAGAGCGACAGGTGGAGACAACCTGATGGCGCACTCGTTAGATCTTTCGGCGACCGGCATGGTCGGGCTGACGCGCGAGTCGTTGGTCGCGCTCTGTGCCTCGCTGCTGCGCGAGAATGGAACGCAGGCCGCGATGCATCTCCAGAACGCGGGCTACGCCGGGGGTGCGACGCTGTTCGACGCGTTCTCGCGCTGGTTGACGGCGCGCGGGTACGGTGCCCCGGAATCACAGCCAGCCGCCGCATTCGCGCAGCGAGCAACGGAGTTTTTCCGAGAGCTGGGCTGGGGCTCGCTCGATCTTGGAGCGGTCGGAGATTCCGTGGCTACCGTCGATAGCGCGGACTGGGCGGAGGCCGATGCCTCCTCTGCGCTCGAGTTTCCGGGCTGCTACCTCACGACGGGCTTCTTTGCCGATTTCTTCGGCCGCCTCGCGGGGAGCCCGCTCGCCGTCATGGAGGTGGAGTGCCGATCGATGGGCGGGGAGCGCTGCCGCTTTCTCCTCGCGAGCGGCGACGTAATGCAGCACGTCTATGACGCGATGGGCAACGGAATGGCGTACGACGCCGCGCTCTCGAGCGTTGGCCGTTGAGCGTTGGCGTTGACGCTCCTCCACGCTCTACGCTCCGAGCACTCCAGCGTAGAGTGGATTCGTCACCAACTCGCCGTCGAGGAGGATTTCACGATCCCAAGGTAGGACGATCGTGCTCTCGGTGGCGATGGAGTAAAAGTCCGGCTCGTAGCTTCCGGTCTTGAAGCCGACGGCCGTGCGCACGGCGGCCGCGCCCGCGCTCGTAATGGCGTTGACGGCGAGGCGAAGCGTGTCGCCACTGTCGCACGTCTCGTCCACAATCAGTACGCGGCGATTGCGAACCGACGGTGGTGCGGCGCCAAGCACGGCGGGGATGTCGCGAGGCGCGTCGGCACCATATCTGCGACTCACGACGATCGAATGAAATTCGCGGTCGAGAATCGCGGCAATCACGGCGCCGGGAATCACACCGGCCGTCGCAACGCCGACGACGATCTCAGGATCATACGCGCGTGAGACCTTGAGGGCGAGCGCACGCGAGAGCTCGCCGAACAATGGCCATTCGACGTTGAAAACGCCCTTCGAGTGTTCGACGGTTGTGCGGCGGGGGGTCATGACGAGGAATCCCTCTGGCTGTTCGCGCTTATGGACGGGGAGCGTGACGCCGACCCTCAACTCCGTCGGGGAGAGAAAGCTAGCCCTGACCACGATCCATGCATAGCTTTGCCGCTTGGGCCACGTCGCGCCCCGCCCGCCGCGGCACCCGCTTTCCGCCCTATTCCTCGAATCAATGTCTTGGTGGAGCCGCCTCGTTGGCGGCAAGTCGCAAAACAAGGTCAAGCCACAACGCCTCGATTATTTGAGCGAGGCGCTGGCGTTGGAACGGCAGGGCGACTTTGACGCGGCGCTGACCTCGTACCGACTGGCGCTTCGCGATCGGCCGAACGATCCGAAGATTCTTCAGAACATGGCGATCGCTTTTTCAAAGACTGGTCGACTCGATGACGCCGTTCGGTGCTATCGTCGCTCGCTCGAGATCGCGCCGCAGCTTTCCGGATCGCACTACGGGCTCGCATTCCTGTTGCTCAAACGAAGCGATCGCATGGGCGCGGAGAAGCACCTTGAAGCATTTCTTGCAAAACCGCCGGCGAGTCCCGAGGCGGAGCGATGGGTGCGGCACGCGCAAATGACGCTCTCCGAGTTGCGATCGGGAGCCGACACCATCTCTGAGGAACCAGAGCCGTAACGTGGGGCGCGTGCTCGCGATCGTCAGCCAGAAAGGCGGTGTGGGCAAGACGACGACGGCGATCAATCTCGCCGTCGCGTTGGCTCGACGTGGCGTGAAGACTTTGCTTGTCGACGCCGACCCGCAAGGATCGGTGCGTTATGGGCTTGGCATGCTCGCCGCGCACTACCGGCTCGGCGTTTCAGATTATTTGAAGGGCGAGATCGAGATGCAGGAGATCATACGGGCCACGACGTTGCCGTGGCTGCGGGTCGCGCTCGCCGGCACGATCTCCGACGGCGGGACGCACGAGGACTACCACCATAGTTTCGCGAGCTCGCCGCTTGTCGAAGAGTTGCTCATGCGTGCCCAGGAGCGCGGCTACGTCGTCGTCATCGACACGCCGCCCGGGCTCGGCCCCATCGTGCAGCGCGTGCTCGCGAATAGCGATCACGTGTTGGTACCGCTGCAGTGCGAGCCCGCGGCGGTCCAGACGACGGCGCAGATTCTGCGCGGTATACGGGGTGTCGTGACCAAGAATCAACAGCTGACCTTCGACGGCATCTTACTGACGATGTACGAGCCGGGGAACACGGTGTCCGAGCGCGTCGCGGCGCACGTGCGCGCCCAGCTCCCACAGTTGGTGTTCGACGTCGCCGTGCCGCGCACGGTGGCGTCCGTCGACGCTGTCGCCGCCGGGCAGCCCGTCGTATTGCGGGCCCCTAACGACGCCGCGTCGCGCGCCTATATCGCGCTCGCCGACGAGCTTTCGGCGCGTCTGCAGTGATGCGCGGGCCCGGTCGCGTCCTCGCCGGTGCTGCCGCGCTCTGGATCTTCGTGGCGTGCCTGGACGTTACGTCACCGGTCACTGGCATCGCGTCCATTACGAGTGTGCTGCTGCCATCGCCGTCGGTCGTCGAACACGATGTGTCGCGGGATACGATCGGCCAGGTGCGGCCGCTGCAAGTGTTCGCCTTCGCGCCCAACGGCGACACCGTGCATGACGCCGTCGTGCGCTTCTTCGCGATCGACTCGACGCGAAAGCTGCGCGTCGACAGCCTAACGGGGATCGCGGTCGGCGATTCCCTGTCGCCGTTTGCGCGCGTCGTCGCGCGGGTGACGCCGGCGAACGGCAAGGGCATCGTGCAAACGGTCATCGTGGCGCTGCCGGTAGTGCCGACGCCAGATCGAGTGTCGCAGGACACGAACATCGTGTTCGTATTCGTGCAAGCGACGGGAAGCACTGACACCCTCGCGTCGGGGCTCATATCGCCGGCGTTCGGGGACACGGTGCGTGGGAAAGGCGATACGACGGTCCAGAGCTACGTCGTGCGCTACCAGATCGTGAGGGCGCCACCCTCCACCAACGGCGAGCCGACGGTCGTGCTCTCGGACGCATCGGGCCACGACAGTTCACTGTTCGTGACGGATGGCTCCGGCCACGCCGCAGCGCACTTGCGGATCAGAACCCGGTCGATCGCTCCGACGCTCTTTGGCGGCGCGACGGATTCGGCCTTCGTCGTCGCGCACGTTCAATATCGCGGTGAGGCCCTCCGCATCACGCCCACGGACACCTTCAAGATTGCGATACGCCGCAACATAGGACCATAGCTACGTCATCTGACTGATTCCTGTGACGGCGGCCGGCGCGTATACTCTGGGAGATCAGGTCGTCATCCTGCGGGACGTCGCGAGAATTGGAGGATTGGATGATCACCAGTGGTGGACCGCGCAATTCGGCTCCTGATACGCTGAACCGCCTCTTTTTCGACGCCGTTCAGAAGTTCGACAAGCCGGACGCGCTGCAAGTCAAGATCGGGGGCAACTACCAGCCGATCTCGCATCGCACGCTCGCCGAGCGCGTACGCCGCGCCGCGTTAGGCCTGCAGGCGTTAGGCGCTAGGCCGGGCGATCGCGTCGGGATCCTCTCGGAGAATCGGCCGGAGTGGGCGATCGCCGACTACGCGTGCTTGACGTCCGGGCTCACGGACGTTCCCATTTACCCGAACCTTCCGCCCGATCAGGTCGCCTATATCATCCGCGATTCTGGTGCGACCGCCATCTTTGTATCCACGGCGGCGCAGGCCGACAAGGTGCGCCAGATTCGCCGGCAGTGCCCTTCCCTGCGTGTCGTCGTCGGCTTCGGCGCGTCGCGGGACGACGGCGTCGACCTAACGATGGCCCAGCTCGAGGCCAAGGGCGCGGCGGCGGAGTCGGCGGCATCGATTGCCGCATACCGGAGCGCGGCGGACATGGTGCGCCCGGACGACCTCGCGACGCTGATCTATACCTCAGGCACGACGGGTGAGCCGAAGGGCGTGATGCTCACCCACGACAACATCTACTCCAACGTCATGGCCAGCGCGGTGCAGGTTCCGTTCGTCGGTGACGACACGTGCCTGAGCTTCCTGCCGCTGTCGCACATCTCCGAGCGGATGGCCGGCCACTATCTCATGATGGCGACAGGGACGTCGATCGCGTACGCGGAGTCGATCGATACCGTGCCGATCGACATGCAGCTCGTGAAGCCGACCCTCGTGCTGTCGGTGCCAAGGCTGTACGAGAAGATGTACGCGCGTGTGCTGGAAAATGCGCTCGCCGGTGGCGCGTTAAAGAAGCGCATCTTCTTCTGGGCGCGCGCTGTTGCCGATCGCTGGGCGACGGAAACGTTGGCCGGACGGAAGCCGGGCGGCTTGTTAGGCATGCAATATCGGATCGCCCAACGGCTCGTGTTTTCGAAGCTGAAGGCGCGGACGGGGAACCGTCTCCGCTACTTCGTCTCCGGCGGGGCGCCCCTCGCGCCCGAGATCAACAAGTTCTTCTACGCCGCGGGACTGGTGATTCTCGAGGGCTATGGACTCACCGAGACGTCTCCGGTCATCTCCGTGAACACCCCGAGTGCGTTCCGGATCGGCACCGTCGGAAAACCAGTGCCGGGCGTCGAAGTCATGATCGCCTCCGATGGCGAGATCTGCACGCGCGGGCCGCACGTCATGAAGGGGTACTACAACAAGCCCGAGGCGACGGCGGAAGCGATCGACGACGAAGGGTGGTTTCATACAGGCGACATCGGCGAGCTCGAGGACGGTTTCTTACGAATTACTGATCGCAAGAAAGACATCATTGCAACAGCTGGCGGCAAGAAGATCGCGCCGCAGCCGATCGAGAACAAAGTGAAGACGAATAAGTACGTCTCACAGGCGGTCATGATCGGCGACAAGCGCAAATTTCCGATATTGTTGGTTGTCCCGAATTGGGAGAGCCTCGAGAAATGGGCAAAGGTCAAGAACATCATTTGGACTGACCGTGCGCAGCTCCTCCAGATGCCCACGGTGCGTGCGAAGATGGAGAAAGAGGTCGCGGAAGAGCTGCAAGGTCTCGCGCGCTACGAGATGCCGAAGAAGATTGCGCTCCTCGAGCACGATTTCTCGATCGAGCGGGGCGAGCTCACGCCGACGTTGAAGGTGAAGCGGCGCATCATCGATCAATCGTATAAGAACGTCATCGATTCGTTGTACGTCGATGAGGGAGAGCCGGCTGGAGTGTAGGCTCGGGTCATCGCGAGCGTTGCACTCCGCTCGGAATGACACCGAGTCATTCGCGTCGATGGAGGCTGACGATCCCGGAAGTCCGGGGCGCGGGCATGCGCTCGGCCACCCAATGACGGTCGTCGCGCGCGAGCTCGGTGACGCCGCTCGGTACGGGAAGAGCAATTGGAGCGACGATCCGACCGCCGGCGGTCAGAACCTCGAGCGCGGATTGCAACCGTTCCGGCTGTATTTTGTCATCGAGGGCCACGCCACGTGCGCTCCCGGCGGCGAGCGGCAACGCCGGCTCCGCCGGGCTCGTTAGGCCGGAAATGCCATCGCCCATCTGGATCCCCGGCGGTGGATCTACGAGAAGTAACTGCACGTCGCTGAAATCGCGCAGGCGCGGCGCGTGGATTCCCGTTTCGCCAACGAGAAGCGCGTAGCCGCGCGCGTCGGTGAGATCGAGGAGGGCCGCGAGCCGAAGCGTCTCATTCTCGTCAGGCGGGGCTGAATGCGTTTCGGCCGGTGCGCTGCGACCAAAGTGCGCCACGCCAGCCGAAATCGGATATTCCGCATGACAAATCGGGCAGCCGAGCACGCCGTCGATGACGTCTCGGCCCTTCATACGTTCGGCGGCGAGCACGAGCCATGTCTCCTCGTGCGCATTCAGGCAGCGTAAGACGTCAACGAGCTCGATGAACATGGTGCAGGCCGTCAGCTCCGGGAAACGCGCACGAGCTCGACGTCGACCTCCGGCGGTTGCGTTATCGCATACATGACGGCGGCGGCGACGGCGTCCGCGGAGAGCATGCGGTCGCGGGGCGTGAACCCCTCCCGCGAGTCAGGATCGATCGCGTCCCACAGCGAGGTGTCAACCGGACCGGGAGAGACGAGCGTCACGCGTACACCAGTGCCGCGCAACTCGGCCCGCATGACGTCGTGGAGCGCGCGCAGCCCGTGCTTGCTCGCCCCGTAGGCGGCGTTTTCCGGAAAAGCCATATGATCGGCGATCGAGCCGATGTTCACGATGTCGCCGCGTCCGCGCGACCGCATGACGGGAAGCAGGGCGCGAATGAGGCGAAAGGGCGCGACGAGATTCACCTCGATCGCGGCCGCGAGGGCCTCAGGCGACGTCGCGTCGACGGGCGCGAGTTGGAAAAGGCCGGCGTTGTTCACGAGAATATCGGGCGCAGTGGCGTCGTCGTTGATCGTGGCGATGAGGCGCTCGATGTCACGAGGGCTGCCCAGGTCGCCGGAGAGAGCACGCGCGCCGAGCTCGGTCGCCCGCGCGTTGAGGGACTTCGCGTCACGCGCGATGAGCGTTAGGTGCGCGCCGGCGGCACCGAGGCTGCGGGCGATGGCCAGCCCGATGCCGCGCGACGCACCGGTGATGAGCGCCGCGCGTCCGGCCAGCGGAGCGCTCATGAGCCTAACGACGACCGCTCAGCGGCCGTCATACTCCACGTAGTTGTTCGGCGTCTCCCAGAGCACGAGCCGCGACAAATGGCCCGGTGCCAGGTGCGGCTCGATCGCGCGCCACATCGCGACGACGATGTTCTCGGTCGTCGGAATGATGCCCTGCATGAAGTCGACCTCGAGATTGAGATTACGATGGTCGACCTTGTCGACGACTTCGCGTTGCACGATTGCTTTGACCTTGGCGAGGTCGATGACATAGCCAGTCCGCTCGTCCACCGCGCCCGTGACGAAGACGTCGAGCGTGTAGTTGTGGCCGTGCCAGTTCGGGTTGTTGCACTTGCCGAACAACGCACGATTCTCCTCGTCGGAGAGTGCGGGGTTGTGCACGCGATGGGCCGCGTTGAACTGCATGCGGCGAACGACAGTAACGATGGGCAAAGGGGGGGTTAGTGGGCGCTCGTCAGTTGTCGGTGGTACGGAAATATTACTCCAATCGCGATCTTCTCGACTGACTACCGACCACCGATCACCAACAAACGTTCGAGCCCCGTGGTTTCCCACGGGGCTCGAGAGGTCGGGAACGAAGAAGGGTTTTGCGAAGCCCAGTCGAATGTATGAGGTCCTCACCACACCTTCCGCCGTCCCCCGCACTGGGGGCATGACGTCAGCATAGATTATCGAACCCACCGAATGGACTTGTTGGCTCGAAAACGATGGTTCTCCGCCCCGAAATCTTCGTAATCAGATCGTCGCGCAATCTACGAGCGCGAAACGAGGAATGCAATCAATGGACATCGGTATCATCGTGGCAATCGCACTG
>QHUV01000639.1 GCA_003222065.1 Gemmatimonadota bacterium
CGCCGCGCCATTATCCAGTCTGTGGCGTCAACTCGCCCCCTTCACCGCGACGCTCCGCGTCGATAACGCATTTGCGGCCAGCTATCAAAGCGTTGCCGGCTACGCCACCCCTGGTCGGGTGCTGTTGTCCGGCGTGCGCGCCACCTATTGACTGTTTCGATTCGGCGTCTTGGCATCTCACCCGTTAAAGCGAGCCCAGTTTCGAGATGGCAGCCGCGAGACGCGAGCCTTGAGTCGAAAGGGTTGGGAATGACTGAATGGGAGAGCCCTATCTCCTATTCCTGACCCTTTAATCTCAAAGCTCGCTGCTCGTTGCTGCCAGCTCGAAACTGGGCTCGCCGTAACGGGTGTGATGCCAAGACGGCGCAAGAGAGATAACGAGTCCGATAACCACCGATCATCGACTTCCGACCACCGACTACCTTTCGTCATGTCCCTGGTCGTGACCGAGGCCACCGTCCTCCATGTCTTCGACTACCTCGAGTCGTCGCGGATCTTTCGGCTCGTCACGCGGGAGGCCGGCGTGCGCTCGGTGCTGGCGCGTGGCGCGCGCCGATCGACGCGTCGCTTCGGCAGCGCGCTCGATCTGTTCGCACAGGGTACGGCGCAGCTGCACGTCAAACCTGGACGTGACCTCGACACGTTAGGCGGATTCGACGTCGAGCGCGCGCGGCCGGCGCTCGCCGCGGACCTCGCGCGCTTCACGGGCGCTGCCGTGATCGCCGAACTGACGCTGCGATTTGGACGCGACGCCGCGGATCTCGATCTCTACACCGCTGCCGCGGCGGCCCTCGACGACCTCGCCGAGGCCTCGACAGACGAGGCGCGCGAAGCGACCCTCGCCGGCGCCTGGCGGATCATCGCCGCGCTCGGCTTCGCGCCCGGCCTCGACATGTGCAACGAATGTCACGCCGCGCTGGCGCCTAACGATTCCGTACTCTTCAGCCATCCCGCCGGCGGCGCGCTGTGTGAGCGTTGCGCGCGTATGGCCCCATCGGGACGGCTTCTGCCGGGGGTCGCTCGCGCCGCACTGCGCAGCTGGATCATTGGTGAGCGCGCCACGCTGACCAATGATCCGGATGTGCGAGCGCACCAGCGCCTCCTGCGCGAGTTCCTGCGCGAGCATCTCAACGACGACCGGCCACTCCCTGCCTTCGAGATGTGGGAGCAGGATCCGCTGCACGCGTCGTCCCGGCTCGTCACCCAGAGCGCGACGTGATTCTCGGCACCGCGGGCCACATCGATCACGGCAAGACGACGCTCGTTCGCGCCCTCACGGGCGTCGACACCGATCGGCTGCCCGAAGAGAAGCGACGCGGCATAACGATCGAGCTCGGCTTCGCGCCGCTGCGTCTCGATGGCGTCGGTACGATCGGCGTCGTCGACGTGCCCGGCCACGAAGGATTTGTGCGCACGATGCTCGCCGGCGCTACCGGGATCGATCTCGCCCTCCTCGTCGTCGCCGCGGACGAAAGCGTCATGCCGCAGACGCGCGAGCACTTTGCCATCTTGCGTCTCCTCGGGGTCACGCGAGGCGTCGTTGCCCTCACGAAGTGCGATCTCGTCGACGATGAATGGCGCGCGCTCGTCGTCGAGGATGTGCGCGCGTTGCTCGCCGATTCGCCGCTCGCCGACGCCGCCGTCGTTGGCACGTCATCCGTCACCGGCGCCGGCCTCGCTGAGCTGCGGGCGGCAATTGCCGACGCCGCGCGCGCGGTGCCGGCGCGTGCCGCTGACGATCTCTTTCGCATGCCAGTTGATCGCGCCTTCACGATCAAGGGAACCGGCACAGTCGTCACCGGCACCGTATGGAGTGGTCGCCTAACGCGCGACGGCACCGTGCGTGTGATGCCGGGGGATCGCACGGTGCGCGTGCGCGGCCTCGAGACACACGGTGATCAGGTGCAAGTCGCCGAGCCGGGACATCGCACCGCGATCGCGCTGGCCGGCGTCGACGTCGCCGACGTCCAACGCGGGAGCTTTCTCGTCGCCGACGCCGCGTGGCGTCCGTCGAATGTTCTGCGCGCCGAAGTCGTGCTGCTCGATGACGCGCCACAGACTCTGCGCGCGCGGACGGCCGTGCGCTTTCACCTTGGCGCTGCCGATGTCGGGGCT
>QHUV01000085.1 GCA_003222065.1 Gemmatimonadota bacterium
TCTTACCTCCAGCCTTCGGCTTCTTGGTTCCGTACTTCGAACGGCTCTTGTTCCGACCTTGCACGCCGGCCGCATCGAGCGTTCCGCGCACGATGTGATAGCGCACGCCCGGCAAATCCTTCACACGGCCACCGCGCACGAGCACAATCGAGTGCTCCTGGAGATTGTGGCCTTCGCCGGGAATGTACGCGATGACCTCAAAGCCATTCGTGAGGCGTACCTTGGCGACTTTACGCAGTGCGGAATTGGGCTTTTTCGGCGTCGTGGTATAGACGCGTGTGCACACACCGCGACGGAATGGATTCGACTTCAGAGCCGGTGACTTCTCTTTCTTGACAACGTCCCGGCGGCTCTGCCGGACAAGCTGATTGATAGTCGGCATGCAATACGGTTGGACGAAAATAATCCGCCCATGGGCGGTAGAGACTGCGGAAGTTAGATAGCATCGAAGTGCCTGTCAAGCTAACACTTAAGGCGCCGTCGAGGTGCGTGCCGCTCCGATGTCGGGCATGGGAATCGACGCGGTCGGCAGCGCATCGCGCGCACGAACCGCCGCCTCGAATGGCCCAAGGAGATGGGCGATGCTGTTCGCGTAGTACCGCACCAGTTCCCGGTTTCGTGGGAGCAACGCGTACCCATCACCCGTCTCGACCAGAATCCGCCGCATCCTCAGCATGCGCCAGGCTCTCTCCCACGTCTCGGCGATGTCGCGATCGGCGCGAACCACGCGACCGTTCACCTCGACCAACAGGGCCCGCATCTCCCCCATTCGATCCAGCAACAGTGGGCGCGGAATGAACTCGCGATCGATGGTTTGAATGGCCGCGCAAGCCAACGGCACCGGCGTCACCGGCACGAGACGCCCGATGCGTTCCATGATCTCGTCGCAGAGCGCCTGGACTCTTCCCAGGCGATCGGTGCGCGGAAGCTCGAACAGATCGCGCTGTCGCTCGAACCAGCTGGCAAGTGAGATCGGTGCGCCGACCGTGACCGCGGCCCGGCCATACCGTTTCCATCGACGCGCGACCAATCGCGCCGAATTCCACCAGAGATAATGGACGACTTCCCGAAATTGCTTCGCCTTGGACGGCCGCGCGCCGCCGTCGGCGGCGGCGCGCTCCCGCAGCAGCGTGCGATCCTCGAGCACACGGTCGTAATTGACCGCGACCGGAATCACGTACAGCCGTGAGCGATACGCGGGATCGCGGGCGATGCCGAGCACGTAGTCGAGGAGGCCGATCTTCGGCGCGCGCAGCTTGCCGTCTCTCGTTAGGCCGCCTTCGAGAAATATCCCCTGCGTGACACCTTGGCGGGTAATCAGCTGGACGTAGCGCTCGAGCACCGTATGATACAGCGGTTCCCGATACTTGCGCCTAACGAAATACGAGCCGAACGCTTTGAACAAATGCTCGAGGGGGAATGCGCGCGCCCATTCGCCCACCGCGTACGAGATCGCGACGTCGCCGGCGAGGGCGTAACTCACGAGCACGTAGTCCGCATTGGATCGATGGTTCATCAGGTACACGAGGACCGCGTCACGGGGCAGCGCATGACGGCCGGTTTGGTCCTCGTACTCGACTGAGACCTTGTAAAAGAGGTTCAACAGCCAGCCGGCGGCCCGATATCCGAGATGGTAGTACGCGATGATGTTGAAGAAGGGCACGATCTCGTCGACGTAGCGGTCGACAATCGCCCAGGTCTCGCGCGCGGATGCACCCTTGTCAACGGCATGCCGCTCGACCGCGTCCCGAATGACGGGGTCGCCGAGCAGCTGCTCTCGCACGTACGACCGGCGCGCCAGCTTGTAGCGATCGACGCGCGCGCCTGAGCGATGCACCGCGCGCAGTGCTAGTCGATCGAAGTAGCTCCGAATCGGTCCGAGCATAGCCGGAATGCGCAGAGCGCGGCGCGTAGAGCGTTGGGGCTCTGCACTCCGCGCTCTACGCTCTACGCGCTACGCCCTATCGCGCTTCTCTCGGCAACGACGGCCGTGGTGTGGTCGCGAAGTCTTCCTCCTCCGCCAACGAGAAGATCGACTTGAGCTCGGGCTCCGGCGTCGCCGGCAGCGGCGCGAAACCCTCCACTCCCTCGGGCGCCTGCAGGTCGAGATCGACCTCCTGATACCGATACATGCCCGTGCCGGCCGGAATCAGGTGCCCGATGATGATGTTCTCCTTGAGCCCAAGCAGATCGTCCTTCGCGCCACGAATCGACGCGTCCGTCAGAACTCGCGTGGTCTCCTGGAACGACGCCGCCGAGATGAACGACTGCGTCGTCAAGCTCGCCTTGGTGATACCGAGCAACAGCGGCTCGGCCGTCGACGGCGATTCCTTCTTCTTCTTCGCGCGATCGTTGATCTCGCGGAAGACCTGCTTATCGACGTGCTCGCCCTCGAGGAACTCCGTCTCGCCCGGCTCGAGGATGCGAACCTTCTGCAGCATCTGCCTGACGATGACCCCGATGTGCTTGTCGTTGATCTTCACGCCCTGTAGGCGATAGACCTCCTGCACCTCGTTCAGCAAGTACTCCTGGACGGCGCGAGGGCCTTTGATTCGTAGGATGTCGTGCGGATTCACCGGTCCCTCGGACAAACGATCACCGGCGCGCACGCGGTCGCCCTCGTGGACGCGCAAGTGCTTGCCCGCGGGCACCTCGTACGTCTGTGCCTCCACCGTCTCGTCGATCGAGCCGTCTCTATTGATCGGATGGACGCGGATCTCACGCTTTCCGCGCTTGATCTCGCCGAACCGCACGACGCCGTCGATCTCGGAGATCGTCGCCGGATCCTTCGGCCGCCGCGCCTCGAATAGTTCGGCGACGCGCGGGAGGCCGCCGGTGATGTCGCGCGTTTTGTACGCCTCGCGACCCACTTTGGCGATCGTCGTTCCGGCGCTGATCCGCTGTCCGTCTTCCACGGTGAGCTGTGCGCCCACGGGGATGACGAAGTCGCGGAGGCGCTTCTCCTTGCCGCTCTTCTCCTGCACGATCTCGATGTGCGGATGGAGCTTCTTCTCACGGTCCTCGATGATCACGCGCTGCCGGAGACCGGTCAGCTCGTCGAGTTCTTCCGACACCGACTCCTCTTCCACGATGTCGACGAAGCGAATCGTGCCTTCGACGTCGGCGATGATCGGATTGGTGTACGGATCCCAGCTGAAGATTACCTGATCGCGCTTGACCTCCTCGCCGTCCTTCACCATCAAGATGGCGCCTAACGGCACCTGCAGCCGGGCGGCGACCGCGGCGTTGCGATCCGACGACGACTTGATGAGGATCTCACCCTCGTACGACGTGACGACGCTCTGATCTTCAGCGTTCGTGACGACGACAAGCCGATCGCCGTACTCGATCTTGCCCGGCACTTTCGACTTGCGTGCCGTCTGCTCGGCGATACGTGCCGCCGTGCCGCCAATGTGGAAGGTACGCAGCGTCAGCTGCGTGCCCGGCTCGCCAATCGACTGCGCGGCGATGATACCCACCGCTTCGCCGAGGTCTACCATCTCCATCGTCGCGAGATTGCGGCCGTAACACATCCGGCACAACCCGCGCTTCGCCTCGCACGTGAGCACGGAACGAATGCGAATCGTCTCGATGCCCGACTCCTCGATATCGCGCGCCGTCTCCTCGTCGATCAGATCGCCCGCTTCGGCGAGCACACGCTGGCGTCCAGCCTCATCGCGCTCGTGCGGATCCTCGACCTGCTCCGCGGCGACGTTGCCGACGATGCGCTCGGCGAGCGGCTCGATGATATCCTCGCCCTCTTTCAGCGCGGAGATGTCGAGACCCTGAATCGTCCCGCAGTCTTCCTCCGTAATGGTCACGTCCTGAGCGACGTCGACGAGCCTTCGCGTTAGGTAGCCGGCGTCGGCTGTCTTGAGGGCCGTGTCGGCTAGGCCTTTGCGCGCCCCGTGCGTCGACGTGAAGTACTCGAGCGGCGAGAGCCCCTCGCGGAAGTTCGACTTGATCGGGCTTTCGATGATTTCGCCGATACCACCCGTGAGTTTCTTCTGCGGCTTCGCCATCAGACCGCGCATGCCCGCCAGCTGGCGGATCTGGTCGCGGCTACCGCGTGAGCCGGAGTCGAACATCATGAACACGGGATTGAAGCCGCGCTTCGATTCCCGCATCGACTTCACCATCTCGTCGGCGATGTCGGAGTTCGCGTGCGTCCACGTGTCGATGACCTTGTTGTAGCGCTCACCGTTCGTGATGTTGCCCGTCTGGTACGCACGCTGGAAGCGCTCGACGCGCTCCTCGGCTTCCTGCAGAAGCGTCGTCTTGGCGGTCGGGATCTCGAGATCCTCGATACCAATGGAGACGCCACCGCGCGTCGCGTTGGAGAAGCCGAACTCCTTCAGCCGATCGAGGAAGCTGACAGTCGCCGAGAGACCGGCCTTCCGGTACGACTCGAAGACCAGCTCCGACAGGACCTTCTTCTTCATGTCGGCGTTCGTGAAGCCAAGCTCCTGCGGCACGATCGCGTTGAACAGCACGCGGCCGGCCGTCGTTTTCTCCCAGCTTCCAGTTGCTCCCTCGCGAACGTAATAGAGCAGCGCCGTCTGCCGCGTGAGCTTGCCGACCGCGAGCTCCATTTCGATCTCGGCGACGCCCGTGTAGCGCCTGAGCGTCTTGAGATCGACCTGGTTGAAGTCCGCCGGCGCCTTGGTCGCGAAGTAGCAACCGAGCACGATGTCCTGGCTCGGCTCGGCGACGGGACGGCCGTCCGACGGCTTGAGAATGTTGTTCGACGAGAGCATTAACAGTCGGCTCTCGAGCTGCGCCTCGAAGGACAGTGGAACGTGCACTGCCATTTGATCTCCATCAAAATCGGCGTTGAACGCAGCGCAGACTAATGGATGGATTCGAATGGCCTTGCCCTCGACGAGCACGGGCTCGAAGGCCTGGATGCCTAACCGGTGCAGCGTCGGCGCGCGATTGAGCAGAACCGGGTGGTCGCGGATGATCTCTTCCAAGATCTCGTAGACTTCCGGTGACTCGCGCTCGACGATCTTCTTCGCGCGCTTCACCGTCTCGGCGATTCCTTTCTCGACGAGCTTGTGGATGATGAACGGCTTGAACAGCTCGAGCGCCATCAGCTTTGGCAAGCCGCACTGGTGAAGCTGGAGCTCGGGGCCGACGACGATCACCGAACGTCCCGAGTAGTCGACGCGCTTGCCGAGCAGGTTCTGACGGAACCGGCCCTGCTTGCCCTTGAGCATGTCCGAAAGCGACTTGAGCGGACGCTTACCGCGGCCGCGAATCGCTTTCGAGCGACGCCCGTTGTCGAACAACGCGTCAACGGCCTCCTGCAGCATGCGCTTCTCGTTCCGGAGAATGACTTCGGGTGCACGATGCATAATCAGCTTTTGGAGCCGATTATTGCGGTTGATGACGCGCCGATAGAGGTCATTGAGATCGGAAGTCGCGAACCGGCCGCCGTCGAGTGGCACGAGCGGACGCAGATCCGGCGGAATCACCGGAATCACGTCGAGAATCATCCACTCCGGACGGTTGCGTGCGTCGCCACTCTCGCCGGAGTTCCGGAATGCGTCAACGATCTTGAGCCGCTTGAGCAGCATCTTCTTGCGATGCTGTGACGTCTCATTGGCCACGTCGGCACGGAGGGTGTCGGCGAGCGTGTCGACGTCGAGACGGCGCAGCAGCTCGCGAACCGCCGGCGCGCCGATGTCTGCCTGGAATGCTGCGTCGTTCTCTTCCTTCGCCTTCGTGCGCAGCGCGAGGTATTCGTCCTCGTCCAGCAACTGACCCGACGAGACCTCCTGCTCTCCAGGCTCGATGACGATGTAATTCGAGTAGTAGATGACCTTCTCGAGGTCACGCAGAGTGACGTCGAGCAAATTGCCCATCGGGCTCGGCAGCGTCTTGAAGAACCAGATGTGCGCCACCGGCACCGCGAGCTCGATATGCCCCATGCGCTCGCGGCGCACCTTCGAGAGCGTCACCTCGACGCCGCAACGATCGCAGATCACGCCGCGATAGCGAATGCGCTTGTACTTGCCGCAATGACACTCCCAGTCCTTCACCGGGCCGAAAATACGCTCGCAGAACAAGCCGTCCTTCTCCGGCTTGAACGAGCGGTAGTTGATCGTCTCGGGCTTCGTGACCTCGCCCCAGGACCACCAGTTGCGCACGCCGGCCATCTCCAAGCGCTCGCGCTCCTTCTGGTCCTTGGGTCCCCGAATCTCTTCTGGCGAAGCGATTCGGACTTGAATGAAATCGAACGCCGATGCGCGAGCATCGCGCACGCTGCGGAAATCAATCATTGATTACTCCTCGCTCCCCTTGCCGTTGCCGGAGGTGCCGGTATCGATGCCGGTGCCGTAGAAACCATCGTCGCTCTGACCCATGGTGACCTTGATGCCGAGCGCTTGCAGTTCCTTCACGAGCACGTTGAACGATTCGGGAATACCCGGCTCCGGAAGGTTTTGACCCTTCACGATCGCCTCGTAGACCCGACTGCGTCCGTTCACGTCGTCCGACTTCACCGTGAGAATTTCCTGAAGTACGTGCGCGGCGCCGTACGCCTCCAACGCCCACACCTCCATCTCCCCGAATCGCTGTCCGCCGAACTGCGCCTTGCCGGCGAGCGGCTGTTGCGTGACCAGCGAGTACGGGCCGATGCTCCGCGCGTGAATCTTGTCGTCGACCAGGTGCGACAGCTTGAGCATGTAGATCTCGCCGACCGTGACCGGGAAGGCGAACGTCTCGCCGCTGCGGCCATCGCGGAGCCGCACCTTGCCGTACGGAGAGAGACCGGCGAGCCGCATCAGCTCCTGCGCCGCGGCATCGACGTCCAAGTCCGTCTTCTTACCGAGCGCCGACGCGAGCGCGGGCAGCTCTTGCACGGCGAGCAAATCGCCGGCGGCGCCGCCGCGTCCCTTCTCGAGCTGACGCAACGTGCTCTTGTACTCCGTTCGCTGCGACGCTCCGAACGACTCGTCCTCGGAGGATGTCGTATGGAAACTGACCTGGTGCGTGACTTCTTGTGATTCGCGCTCCGACAGCTCGCGGGCCGCCTCGGCCAAGAAATCTCGGAGGCGGTGGAAGATCTCTCGTGTGCCCGCTGACATCGGGCGTCCACCGAGCTGGTTGAGCGACGCCTCCTCCAAGCGCTCGAAGACCTCGACACCGTCCGTATCGGTCGGCCTGATATCGTTCAGAATCGTACCCACGTCCTCGTCGTTGATCCTCGGCGCGGGTGTACGCAGGCCTAACGCCTGGGAGGCCCAGACGATACCGGCCATCTTCAACAAGAGACCGATCTCGCGCTCGTTGGCGCCCTGGAACACGGGTGTCTTGGCGTAGAAGTTGAGAATCTTCGCCGCCCAGCCCAAGTGCGTCTCCAGAATCTGGCCGACGTTCATTCGGCTTGGGACGCCGAGCGGGTTGAGCACAATATCAACAGGCCTTCCGTCCGGCAGGAAAGGCATGTCTTCCTCAGGCACGATGCGGGCAACGATACCCTTGTTGCCGTGGCGTCCCGCCATCTTGTCGCCAACTGAGATCTTGCGCTTCTCGGCGAGATACACTTTCACGAGCTGGATGACGCCCGGCGGCAACTCGTCAGGCTGCAGGATACGATCGATTCGTTCCTCGGCCCGCTCCTCGATGCGCGCCTTCTCCTCGCTCGAGGCATCGATGATCTGTCGAACGCGCTCGTTCGTGCGCTTGTTTTCGACACGCAGCGTCTTCAAGTCGATCGTCGACAGACGCATCTCTTTTAGCATCGCCGACGTGACCTTCGAGCCCGCCGGAATCGCCTCCTCGACCGTTCCCGCCTTGAGTGCGAGCGCGATCGTCTGATCGTTGAGGAGATCGAGCAGCTCGGTGTCGCGCACTTCGTTGACGCGCAGCTTCTCCTCGTTCTCGAGCCGGCGCACTTCACCAATGCGCTCGCCGCGATCCTTCTCGACGACTTGATCTTCGATACGTGAGAAGATCTTGACGTCAATAACGACCCCTTCCATGCCCGGCGGCACTTTGAGCGAAGAGTCCTTCACGTCCTTCGCCTTTTCGCCGAAAATGGCGGTGAGGAGCTTCTCTTCAGGCGACAATTCCGTCTCGCCCTTCGGCGTGATTTTTCCCACCAGGATATC
>QHUV01000640.1 GCA_003222065.1 Gemmatimonadota bacterium
GGAGGCCGTCGATGAAAAACCTCGTGCAGGTCGCACTCGCTGTCCTCCTCGGCGTCGCTAGCCGGTCCGGCGCGCAGCCGGCGGTCGTCACGCACCCCAAATGGACCCGCAACGCCGTCATCTACGAAGTCAATGTCCGGCAGTACACGCCGGAAGGGACCTTCGCCGCGCTCGACCGGAAGCTCCCCCATATGGACAGCCTCGGCGTCGACATCCTGTGGCTCATGCCGGTGCAGCCGATCGGCAAGAAGAATCGGAAAGGCCCACTCGGCAGCTATTACTCGATCTCCAACTACACGGCGATCAATCCTGAGTTCGGGTCGGCGGGAGACTTGAGAGAATTCATAACCGACGCTCACCGCCACGGAAAGAAAGTCGTGCTGGACTGGGTGGCGAACCACACCTCCTTCGATCATGTGTGGATCGCGCGGCACCCGGACTGGTACGTGCATCGGGCCGACGGCTCGATCTCCAACGCGCGCGACAATGAAGGCCACGAAACGGATTGGACCGACGTCGCTGAGCTCAACTACGACAGCCCGGCGATGCGACGAGCCATGATCTCCGACATGCGCTGGTGGCTCGATAGCATGCGCATCGACGGCTTTCGCTGCGACGTCGCCGGCGGCGTGCCGATGGACTTCTGGCGCACGGCGCGGCGCGAGCTAACGGCGGTGCGACCGGACCTCTTCATGCTCGCCGAGGCGGAAGGTCCCGAGTACTACACGGCGTTCGACGCGACTTACGGCTGGGAATTTCATCACTTGCTCAACGATATCGCGCGAGGCAAACGGCCGACCACGGAGATCGACGCTTACCTCGATCGTCAGCGGCGGATATTTCCGCCGGACGCATACCGCATGTACTTCACGAGCAATCACGACGAGAATAGCTGGAGCGGCAGCGAGTTCGAGCGGATGGGCGCGAACCACATGCCCGCGTTCATTCTCGCCGCGACGTCGCAGGAGTCGATGCTCCTGATCTACACAGGTCAGGAGGCGAGCATGAGCAAGCGCCTTCGCTTCTTCGAGAAGGACACAGTGGACTGGCGCGGCTCGTCGCTGATGGGGTTCTACCGCTCTGTAGTCGATCTTAGGCACGCCAACGCGGCGTTGCAGAGTGACGCGCCTGAACCTCGCCGCGTTAGGCACGATTGACGTCCCCGCACACGGGTATCGGGTGCTCGTGCGCTAACTGTCATCTGACAATCAGCGCACGAGCTCCAACAGGTAACCCTGCAGCGGGCCCAAGATGGCGAGCGGGACGTATCCACTCAGCTGCCCGTCCACGCCGACCCGGAGCGGCGCCGCGCGCGACCCGTCCAATAGACTTCGGGCGGTGAAACGACCCGCCGGCAGAGCACCGACATCCGACCTGAGCGTCACATCATTGACCGCCGCACTCGTTAGGTTCGCGACGACGATAACGACGCGATTCCCGGCGCGGCGCGCATACGCCGCTACGCCATCCACGCTCGCGCGCAATGGCACCAGCTTGCCGTCGGCGAGTGCCGGCATCGCCGCTCGCAAGTGAATCAGCCGCCGGTTGAGCGTCAGCACCGACGACGAGTCCTTCTCTTGAGATTCGACCGTCGTCGACAGCGAGTCCTCTTGCAGTGGCTCCCACGGCGTCGCATTCGTAAACCCGTCGGCGTGCCCGCGCGCCCACTGCATCGGAGTGCGCAGCCGCTCGTCAGGCTTGGCGCCGATCATTCCGATCTCCTCACCGTAGTAGACGAACGGCACGCCCGGCATCGTCAGCAGGAGAAAGGACGCGATCCGCGCCTTCGCCAGGTCGCCGCCCAGCTCGGTGCGCGTCCGCGGCTGGTCGTGGTTGCGCAGGAACGGCGACCAGCGTGCCGGGACTCCCGGCGAGCTTGCCCCCGTCCTCCATCAAAAACGGTACGGCGTCGAGACGAAAGCCGTCGACATTCATCTCCCGCAGCCAGAAGCGTGCGATGCGCTTGACCTCGGCCCGCACCGCCGGTGTCTCGTAGTTGAGGTCCGGCATGCCGCTCCAGAACACGCCGTAGTAGTACTCGTCGCGCGCCGGCGACTTGTACCAGACCTCCTGTCCCCACGGGCCCTTCTCGGCCGGCTTCACCGTCGACCAGCGATACCACTTTCGATATGGCGAGGTCGTGTCGCGCATCGACGCCTGGAACCAGGGGTGCTCGTTCGACGTGTGGTTGAGCACCATATCGATGAGCACTTTGATCCCACGTCTGTGCGCCGCGGCGACGAAGCGCTTGAAGTCGTCGTTCGTGCCGTACGCCCGCGCGACGCGGTAATAGTCGGTTGCGTCGTACCCGTGATAGCTCGGCGACTCGACGATCGGCATCAGCCAGATGCATCGTGCGCCGAGGCTGCGCTGGCTCCGCGGATCGCCATCGTTGATGTAGTCGAGCTTTGCCGTGAGTCCCCTGAGGTCACCAATGCCGTCGCCGTCGCTGTCGTAGAACGAGCGAACGAACACCTCATAGCAGGTTGCGCCGCGCACCCACCGCGGCGAGTGCTGTGCGAAAGCGGCGCCCGCATTGGCGAGGAGCGCAACGCCGACGATTCGAATGGCGCGTCGCATCATGAGGGGCAAGCCTAGCGCCAAGGTTGGATTGCGGGCAAGAGCCCCACTCTTCTCAGCGGCGCGCGCAACGCACATCTTGACCGCGAGGAAATTCCCGGCAATGCGCGCTCGCCCACCCTTACTCTCTCGCCGTATGACCGCGACACCGAGGCCACGCCTCAGTCCCGCCGAGATGTTCAACATGAGCTTCGGCTTCCTCGGCATTCAGTTCGGCTGGGGACTGCAGCTAGCCAACATGTCCGCCGTGTATGAGCGATTGGGCGCGCGCTCCGATCAAGTACCGCTGCTCTGGCTCGCCGCACCGGTCACCGGGCTCCTTGTGCAGCCCGTCATCGGCGCGTTGAGCGACCGCACCTGGGGCCCGCTCGGCCGCCGTCGCCCCTACTTCCTCACCGGCGCGATCCTCGCCTCGATCGCGCTCTTCATCATGCCGACGTCGAGCAGCCTGTGGATGGCGGCAACGCTCCTCTGGATTCTCGACGCGTCCATCAACATCTCGATGGAGCCGTTCCGCGCGTTCGTCGCCGATAAGCTACCCGCCTCGCAGCGAACGCAAGGCTTCGTCATGCAGTCGCTATTCATCGGGGTCGGCGCCAGCCTCGCCAATGCCCTGCCATACGTATTCGCTAAACTCGGCGTCACCGGCAGCACGCCGAGCGGTATTCCCCTCTCCGTTCGCTATTCGTTTCAAGTCGGTGCGCTCGTGTTCCTGCTCGCGGTGCTCTGGACCGTGTTCACCACGACTGAATTTCCACCGGAGGACATGGCCGCTTTCGAGCGCGCGCGTCGTGGCCAGCTGGGACTGGGGCCGTTGCTCAAAGACATCATGCAGTCTCTTCGCAGGATGCCGGCGACGATGCGCCAGCTCGCCGTCGTCCAGCTCGTCACATGGCTCGGCCTGTTTTGCATGTGGCTGTTCTTCGTGCCCGCGGTGGCGCGACACGTCTTTGGCGCAACCGATCCACAATCGGCGCTCTACACCAAAGGCATCGAGTGGGGCGGCGTGACGATGGCGTTCTACTCGCTGACCTGCTTCGTCGTCGCGCTGGGGCTGTTGAAGCTTGCGGACGCAACGAGTCGGAAGGCCGTGCACGCCGCCGCGCTCGTGTGCGGAGGCGTCGGGCTGCTCTCCACGTATGTCATCCACAATCCAAGTCTATTGCCCCTGACG
>QHUV01000086.1 GCA_003222065.1 Gemmatimonadota bacterium
CTCATCGCCTGCCTCAACGTCGCAAACCTGCTCCTTGCGCGCGCGACGACACGCCGGCGCGAGGTCGCGGTGCGCGCGGCCATCGGCGCGAGCCGCGGCCGCCTGATTCGCCTGTTCTTCACCGAGAGTCTGGTCCTCGCGGCGATGGGTGCTCTGCTCGGACTCGCCGTCGCGGTCGTCAGTGTGAAGGGCCTGCTCGCTTGGTCGCCAATTCACATCCCGCGCGCCGCGGACATCGGCGTCAGCGCGACAGTACTGGGTTTCGCGATCGTCGTCGCGCTGATCACGGCGATCGTGTTCGGTCTCGCGCCCGCGGTGACGATGTCCCGCGCGGACCTCAACGACGCGCTGAAGGAAAACACCAAGGGCTCGGCGGGTCGTCGCGGCTCGATGCGTGGCGCGCTCGTCGTCGCCGAGGTGTCGCTGGCGGTGATTCTGCTGTGTGGCGCGGCACTGCTGATCCGGAGCGTCGGGCGGCTGATGCGCGAGTCCACCGGCGTCGACGCGCTATCGGTCGTAACGGCAACGGTGCAGCTGCCGATTGCCGCGTACGGCGACTGGGGACGCGTCGCGCGCTTCTACGGCGCGTTGGGCGAATCGATGCGGCATCACGTGGACGTGACCGGCGTCGGCGTCGCCAACTTCCTGCCGCTCGACGCTGGCTGGCGTATGCCGTACGGCTTGCCGGGCGTTGCGGCGGTGTCGCGCGCGGATGCGCCGGAGGCGCAGATCCATTCCGTCGACGAGGGATACTTCGCCGCGCTGCACGCGCCGATTGTTCGCGGACGTGAGTTCGATGCCCGCGACGATTCCGCGGGCCGGCCGGTCGTGATCGTCAACGAGACGATGGCGCGCCGGGTGTGGCCGAACCAGGATCCCGTCGGCAAGCAGCTCCTGCTGTCGGCAAGTGGCATCGGTCCACTGGGCCGACGCATAACGAGGGACACGACGCACGTCGTCATCGGGGTGGTGCGCGACATCAAGAACACGTCGCTCAAGGACGGCGCCGAGCCGGCGATCTTCTATAGCCAGCGCCAGTTCCCGTTTCGGGCGATGCAGCTCGTGGTGCGCGGCCGTGGCGACGTCGCGCCGCTCCGTACGGCGCTGGGCGAGGAAATCCGCCGGCTCGACCCGGGACTTCCGATCCCGGACGTGAAGCCGCTGGAGCGCGTGCTGCAGGCGTCCGTCGATCCGTCGCGATTCGTGATGCTGTTGATGAGCGTCTTCGCGGCGCTGGCGCTGACGATCGCCGCGGTTGGAATCTATGGAATTCTGTCGTACACGCTGAGTCGCCGGCGACGGGAGATCGGGATTCGGCTCGCGCTTGGCGCGGCGCCGTCGACCATTCGCCGGATGGTCATGCGTCAGGGCCTAACGATGGCCGTTGTTGGATGCGTGGTCGGCGTCGTCGGTGCGCAGCTCGGCGCGGGCCTGCTCACCAAATTCATGTACGAGACGCGTGCGTCCGACCCGGTGACGCTCGGCGCGGTGGTCACGGCGGTGCTCGGCGTGGCGCTCCTGGCGTGCGCGATCCCGGGTTGGCGCGCATCGGGTGAAGATCCGACGCGCGCGCTACGGGCGGAGTGACCGCTGCCAACGCGCCTACGGTCCAGCCGGCGACGGCGTCTCTGCGCCGGCGCGCACGCTCGCGCGGCGCTTGACCTCCGCCTCGCGATCGTGGAACGCGAGACTGAAGAAGATCAGGATCACAGCCGCGAACACCGACGGCAGGATCCAGAAGCTGCGCCACTGCTCGAGGGCCAGCGTCGGTGCGCCGCCGAGGAAGCGGTTGTACACGTTGCCGGCCACCTGCGCGCCGATGAGCATGCCGACGCCGTACGTCACGAAGACGAAGAAGCCCTGCGCCTGGCCGCGAATCCCGGCCGTGGACTTCTTGTCGACGTAGATCTGGCCCGTCACGAAGAAGAAGTCGTAGCAGATGCCGTGGAGCAGGATGCCTAACGCGATCATCCAGTAGACGGCCCCCGGTGCCGCCGCCGCGAAGAGTGCGTAGCGCAGCACCCACGCCGCCATCCCCGCCATGAGCATCTTCTTCACTCCCCAGCGCGCGAAGAGCACCGGCATCGCGAGCATGAAGAGCATCTCCGACATTTGCCCCAGCGTCTGCGTCGCCGCGATGTTCTTGACCCTCGCGGCCTCGAGGTAGAGCTGCGTGAAGTTGTAGTACGCGGCGAGCGGGATGCAGATGAGCAGGGCGCTGGCGATGAAGACGTAGAACGACGGACTCCCCAGCTGCTTGAACGCGTCGAGGCCGATGATGCTGCGCGCCGAGACCACCTGCCCGCGCGCCGGCGGCGGCGTGTGCGGGAGCGTGAAGCTGAATGCCGCGAGCACGAGACTCGCGACACCCGCCGTGTAGAGGGGAAGAGCCGTCTGCTCGGGCTGGACGCCGCTCACGAAGCTCCGGAGTCCAAAGCTGATGAACAAACCGGCGATGATCCAGCCGATCGTTCCCCACACGCGAATCTTCGGAAAGTCTTTCTCCTGATCGGCGATGTGATGGAAGCCTAACGAGCTGGAGAGGCCGAGGGTCGGCATGTAGCAGAGGTTGTAGAGCAGCAGGAGGATGATGAAGAGCCCCGGATTGCCCGTCGTCCGCGGTACCGCGAGCAGCAGCACGCCGCCAATGAGATGCAGGATGCCGAACACCCGCTCCGTCGCGAAATAGCGGTCCGCGATCAGGCCGACGAAGAAAGGCGCGGCGATGGCGGCAACCGGATTGACGGTGAAGGGCCAATGCGTGAGCGTGCCCATTTTCTGGCTCGTCATGTACACGGCGATCGTCGTGTACCATGCGCCCCAGATGAAGAACTCGAGGAACATCATCACCGAGAGTCGCGTCCGGATTCCGCTCATGGCAGCACCTTGATCTTGATGTTGCGGAGCGAGAGCGCTCCATCGTGATCGCCTTGAATGCCGATGTACCCGGTGGTCGCCTTTCCGTAATTCGGGTAGTCGACGAACTTGCTCTTCTTCACCCGCGCTCGCCAATCGGGGCTGCCCAACGTGTAGGCGACCATCTCATGGCCGTTGAGCCAATGCTCAACATGGTTCCCGTTCACGACGATACGCGTGTGGTTCCATTCGCCGGCCGCGTGGAGATGGCCTGCGGGCGACCGGTAGAGCGCATAGGCCGCCCCCGCGGCCGTTTTGCGGTCCTTCCCATCGGCGTGCCCCTTGTCGTCGAGCAGCTGATACTCGGGCGCGCTCCAGTAGATGTGGTCGTACTCCTCCGTGCCGCGATAGAAGACTCCAGCATTGCCCTTCGGCGCGAGCTGCCAATCCAGATCGAGCTCGAAGTTGGCGAATTTGTCCGTGGTGATGATGTCGTCGGTTCCCGTGTTCTTGGTCAGCGTGCCGTCTTCCACGTGCCAAGCCGGCGGTAGGGTCTGCGACTTGTAGCCGCGCCAGCCGTTGGTGGTGCTGCCGTCGAAGAGGAGCCGCCATCCGGCGGCGCGCTCGGCGTCGGTCAGTGTGTTGTTGGCGTTGCTCCTCGGGCGTCCCGCGGGCTGTTGTCCGTGGGCGGGCGACGTGCAGAGGAGAAGTGCAATCGACAGCGCGGCGAGACGAAGCGGAGATCGGAGCATCGGCGCGGATGGGGAGGGGGAGGGGGAGAAGTTGCGCCTAACCTGCTCATGTCGGCCGGGGGTGGCAAGGGGGCGGGGGGAGCTACTGCGGCTTCTTCGCGTTGACGGCGGCGACGAAGCGGCGGGCGTCGTCAGGGCGGAAGCTCTCGAGCAGCTTCTTGCCGCCGACTTTAGTATTTGCTAATAGCCGAGGCTGGCGTCCATTCACGTCGAGGATGATCTCGCCGTTCTCGTAGCGCGCGTCGCGGACGTCGCGGAGCGGGTACTCGAACTGCTGGCCGAGCGCCGATTGCACCGTGCGTTTCACCATGCGCTCGATCGAGCCGCCGAAGCCGGAGTCCTTGAGGTGCGACGTGTCCGTCTCCTGACGCACCTTGGCCATCGTCTTGTCGGAGAGCCTGGCGATGATCCGTTGGCCGACGACCGCCATTTCGACGCTGCTGTCCTCGTTCACGATCTTCACGTCACCCGGTCCGAGCACGAGCGCGGTATCGCGACGGGAGGTGCCGCCGTTCGCGCCCGGATTCGCATCGGCATTGATTCCCGCATCGGGATTCGGGTTGTCACGGCGTCCACACGCTGCCGCGAGCAGCAACGACACGACGAGCACCAGCGCAGTACGGGTCATTCTCTCAATCCTCCGCGATTGATGTCTTTGAGCTCGAGCTGCAGTGTGCCGAAGGGCAATCCCGACTTCATGCGCAACATGAGACGGAGCGAGTCGTCGGAGAACCAGATCTCCGCCTTGCTATTCTCCGAGAAGATACCCTTGCTCTTGATCGCCGGCCTAACGACGATCGCATCGAACTCGCCCGCCGGCACCTTGATCCGCTCCTTGCGCAGCACCTGTAGCCTCACGGGATTGCGGTCCGGACGGAAATAGCGGTTGAACTCGTACGATTGGCCGAGATCGAGCGAGAGCGTACGCACGAAGTAGATGAAAGAGCCATCGTCGAGTGGGAGGCTGACGCCCGGTTCTTCCGGCTTGCCGTTCTCGCTGAACGTCTGTCGTTCCGGAAACATCTCGAAGACGCGCTCGCGCTCGTAACTCCCTTCGTCGATGTTCTGCTTGTAGCGGAGCGACGCCAGTGTCGTCGTGTCGAACCAGCTCTCGTAGTGGTCGTTCACGCTGTAGAAGAGCATCCGGCCATGGACGTCGAATGCGGTGTGAAATGTCATATGTCCTCGCACCGTGTCGATCCCGACGACGGTCATCGTGCCTGTACCGACGTGTAGGAAGTTGACCTTGGCGCTGTAGGTCAGCCTTTCGCCGACGGCGAACGGGCGCGATTGTGCAGCCGGCTCCGTTGGCCGGGCAGGTCGCACGTCTTCGGCATCAGCAGCCCCGACCCCAATGGCCAGCACCGTCAGAAATCCGAGTATCGGGAGGGATCTTCGCATAACAACCAATGTAGCGACGGGGACGTTCCTGTCACCGTCGAGCAGGGTGTCATCCTTCGGTCGCTACGCTCCCTCAGGATGACATTTGAGGTCAACGCACCTTGACCTGCTCCCGCGGCGACGGCGGCACGGGAATGAAATCCTCGCCCGGATTGATGAACCGATCACGCTCAGCCCCGTACTGCTTGTCGTAGAGCTGACGGTAGCGTCCACCCAGAGCGAGGAGCTCTCTGTGCGTGCCGCGTTCGACGACGATGCCGTTGTCGAGGACGAGGATTTGATCGGCGCTCTCGATCGTCGATAGGCGGTGCGCGATCACGAACGTCGTGCGGCCGCGGCGCAACGAGCGGAGTCCGTCGCGGATCAACGCCTCGCTCTCGCTGTCGAGGCTCGACGTCGCTTCGTCGAGGATGAGAATTCGTGGATCGGCGAGAATGGCGCGCGCGATGGCGATGCGCTGCCGCTGACCGCCCGAAAGCTTCACGCCACGCTCGCCGACGACGGTGTCGTACTTCTTCTCGAACTTCTCCGCGAACTCGTCGACGTGCGCGATACGGGCAACGGCACGGATCTCTTCGGCCGACGCGCCCGGCTTACTGTAGGCAATGTTCTCCTGTATGGTCCCGTCGAAGAGGAAATTATCCTGCATGACGGCGCCGAGCTGCGCTCGATAGTCGTGCAGCCTCGCCATCTCCAGATCGTGCCCGTCGACGAGGACACGGCCGCTCGTCGGATGCGTGAATGCCATCACGAGACTGATGAGCGTACTCTTACCAGAGCCGCTCGGTCCGACGAGGGCCGTCGTCGAGCCGGCAGTCGCGTCGAATGACACGTGCTTCAGCACCGGCGTGCCGGCAACGTACTCGAAGCTCACGTCCCGGAACCGGACTTCGCCCGCCAACTCGGCGAGCGCCGCCTTGCCCGCGTCAGCCTGGTCCTCGGTCGGCGTCTGCATGATCTCGCGAATGCGGTCGAGCCCCGCGAACGCCTCGCTGATCTGCGTGCCGATCGACGCCATTTGGACGAGCGGCGCCGCCATCAAGCCGACGAAAAAGATGTACATGATGAAATCGCCGAGCGTCATCGTGTGCGCGAGAATGGCGCGGCCACCGACGATGATCATGAGGACGCCGATGAGTCCGACAATCACCGCCGATCCAGAGCCAACCGCCGACGTACCGGTGATCGTCTTGGCGACGTTGCGGAAGAGCTTGTGCACGCCACGCGCAAAGACGAGCCGCTCACGCCGCGCGGCGACGTACACCTTTACTAATCGTACGCCACCAAGACTCTCCGCGAGTCGGCCGGTGACGTCGGCATTGATGACACTTCGCTCACGGAACAGCGGACGCAGACGCTTGAATGCGATCGCCATCATTCCCGCGAAGGAACCGAGGACGATGATCATCAGCGCCGTGAGCTTCCAATTCAGCCAGAACAGAATGCCGAGGGCGAGCACGGCCGTGATGACACTGCCGACCAGCTGAATCAGGCCGGTGCCGACGATGTTGCGCACACCCTCGGCGTCGCTCATGACGCGCGAGATGAGGACGCCGGTCTTCGTCGAATCGAAGTACGAGACGGGGAGGCGCACGACGTGATCCTGTACACGTTTCCGCATCTCCGTGATCGCGCGCTGAGCGGCGATGCTCACGACTTGCGAGTTCGCGAAACCGGTCGCTGCCTGGACGAGCGTCGCCAGCGCCGCACCGCCCGCGAGTGGCATGAGCAATTGCGCACGTCCCTTTCCGATGACGTCGTCGATGAGGAACTTCGACGTCCATGGGAGCACCAGGCCGGCCATCCGATTGATCAGCATGAGGATCATGCCGATCGTGAGGGATCCGCGATGCTCGCGCAGGAGCTGGCGAGTTTCCGCCCAAACGCGGGCAGTATCGACTTTCTTTTTTTGAGGGGCTACGGCGGCGGCAGGGGCGGTCATCCGGCAAGAATATTGAGGGAGTGATCCGCAATATATCCGGTGGCGGCGTAGGGGGGCGTAGGCTAAAAGACAAGCAAGAGGGCGAGCCGAAAAGGGCTCGCTCTCTTCGGCTCGCTCCTTTCGGCTCGCTCTTCTGCTCTATTGCCCTAATGAGATCGTGATCGCCGCCGACGGATACTGTCCGTACTCCGTCTTCCTCGCCGCAATCCCCGCATTGAGATGGAAGAACGCCACCTCGAGGCCTGCTCCCGCCGACGCCACGTACCCGCCCGTGATCGCGGCGAGACCGGCGCGCAGGGGGAGGAAGGGGATCAGTCGGAGCTCGGCGCCGGCGCCGACGTGGGTGCGCTCCCCGAGGCGCATGCCGTCGCCGAGCTCCTGGCGAACGTCAGCGGTCGTCGTGAGGAAGGGGAGCACCTGAAACGACGCGCCGACGTTCAGCATCGGCTTGAAGCGCATCGCGTCGATTTCCGCGCCTAACGCGGACGCGCGAGCGCGAAGCGAGTCGGGCACGGCGGTCATCGCCATCGCGTCGAAGTTTGTTTGACGCGTGCCGGAGGTCGTGAACAGCGCGCCACCGGGCCGGAAGTACATCTCATTCACGTTCCACTTGAACGTGTTGACGAGATTCTGAATCGACGCGCCGATAGCCAATGGACCGCTCTGCCAGGCCGCGCCGACGTCGATGCCAAGGCCGTGTCCGCGCTGCGGCATGCCGTTGAGCGACGTGTCGGATTGAATGATCGGGAACTGCACGTCGAGGGCGAGCGGATTCGCGTCGAGCTGCGAGCCGGCGTCTTCGCCGAGCAGCAGCGCGTTG
>QHUV01000087.1 GCA_003222065.1 Gemmatimonadota bacterium
CGCCAACCGATGTCGAGTGGTCGCCGGCGCCGGGCAAGTTCAGCTTCGGCGATCTCGTTAGGCATCTGGCGACGATCGAGCGGTACATGTACGCCGAGACGGTGCACGGGCGTCCAAGCGCCTACCCGGGCCATGGCCGCGACCTCGCTGCCGGCTTCGAGGCCACGATCGCGTATTACGACCGCCTTCACGACGAGTCCCGCGCGCTCTTCGCTCAGCTCACCGACGCTCGGCTCGCCGAGAAGTGCCGGACTCCCGCCGACACGCCGATCTCGGTTGGAAAGTGGCTGCGCGCCATGATCGAACACGAGGCGCATCATCGCGGGCAGATCTACCTGATGCTCGGCATGCGCGGCGTGGCGACCGCGCCTCTCTACGGCCTGACCTCGGAGGAGGTCAAGGCACGCTCGGTCTGAGCAGCAGAGGCGAGAGGTCAGCTCCGCACTTTTCCGATGTGCCGCGCACGCATCTCACCCAGGAAAGCGAGCCCAGTTTCGAGAAGGCAGAAGCGAGCAGCGAGCTTTGAGACTGAAGGGTTAGGAATACGAGTTAGGACTCTCCCTCGCTGTCATTCCTCAGCCCTTCGACTCAAGGCTCGCATCTGTAGGCTGCCTTCTCGAGACTGGGCTCGCTCGCCCGGGTGCGATGCAGACGTGGCGCATCAAAAGGCAGGATTTCAGTCTGACTGCCCACCGCTGGTATCTGAGCGCTGAGGTGTCCTGAACGTTGCGAAGGCGTAACGCGTAAGCGACGTTAACAGTTGCGCCGAAATGAATCGGAGATCATCGATGCCTTACGTCCTGCCTACCCGCCGAGCGCAGCGAGTCGCCTGCGCTTCTCTTGCCAGCGCGCTGTTTGCAGCACCACTCGCTGCCCAAACCAAGCCGACGATTGCCCAGTTCTTGAGCCCGTCGTCCCCGCTCGAGCTGACGCGCGCCAAGGATGCCGACCGGGTCGCGTGGGTCGCCTACGAGCGCGGGATGCGCAACGTGTACACGGCGGCGGCGCCGGAGTTCAGGCCCGTACGCCTAACGAGCTTCATGCAGGACGACGGCACCGATCTCTCCGAGGTCGATCTCTCCGACGACGGCACGACGGCGATCTTCCTGCGCGGCACGGCGCCCAATCGCCTGGGCTGGATCGCGAATCCATCACACGACCCGACCGGCGCCGAACGCACGGTGTGGGCCGTTCGAACGGCCGGCGGAGGCGCACCCTGGCGCGTCGCGGCGGCGAACGGCGCGACGCTCGCGCCCGATGGGCGCTCGGTGCTCTATGTAAAGGACGGACAGATCTTCCGCGCGCGCATCCTGCCTAACGCGCAAGCCCCCGCGGGCGATACGTTGACGCCGTTCATCAAGGAGTGGGGGCGGCAAAGCAATCCGCGCTGGTCGCCGGACGGGACGAAGATCGCCTTCGTGAGCGACCGCGACAATCACTCCTTCATCGGCATCTACGACATGCGGACGCGGCGCGTCGACTTCGTGGCGCCGAGCGTGGATTGTGACGCCGCGCCGGCCTGGTCGGCGGACTCGAAGCGCATCGCCTTTCTGCGTCGCCCCGGCGTGCCATTCGGCATGCAGTCGCAGGAGGGGAGTGGCGGCATCGGCAATCCACCAGGACCCGCCACCGGTCGCGGCGGGCGGGGCAGTGTCGGCGGATGCCTCGCGTCCGCATTCGGGCGCGGTGGCGGCGGGAGCGGACGTGGGGAAGCACGCGTCGAGGACACGACGCGCTTCCGGCGCTTTCCGGGTCTTTACCGTGCCACGTTCAAGGGCGGTTACAATCTGTCCGTCATGGTCGCCGACGTGTCTCGTTGCCCGGCGTCGTCCGGAGCGACGGAAGCTGGTGGAACTGAGTGCTCGGCGCGCGAGTTGTGGCACAACGCACCTAACGACGAGAAGTTCGCTGGGATGCGCGCGGTCATCTGGGCGGGCGACAACGTGATCTTCCCACTCTCGGCCCCGGACGACGAATGGGACCGCTACTATACGATCGACACGACGAATCCGGCCTCCGGTCCCGTGATGCTCACGACGACGAACGGGTTGATCGAGGACCCGACATCCGCGGCACTCTCGCGCGATGGCAAGACGCTCTACTACTGCACGAACGCCAACGACATCGAGAAGCGGCACATCTGGAGTGTGCCGACGACCGGAGGCACGCCCAAACAAGTCTCGACCGACGACGGGATCGAGACGACGCCCCAGCCGCTGGCGTCGGGCAAGCAGCTCGCGGTGCTCTACTTCGGCGCGGCGCAGCCGGCGTCGGTCGGCCTCGTTTCGACGACCGGCGGCGCGACGCGCGTCGTGTTCCCGATGCTGCCGAAAGACTTCCCGACGGCGGCGCACGTCACGCCGCAGATCGTGATCGTGAAGTCGCCGGACAGTTTAGAGATTCATAACCAGCTCTTCCTGCCCAAGGACGTGAAGCCGGGCGAGCGCCGGCCGGCGATGATCTTCGTCCACGGCGGGCCCGTTAGGCAGATGCTCCCGGGGTATCACTACATGCAGTTCTACCACTGGGCGTATGCGTACAACCAGTGGCTCGCCAATCAGGGTTATGTCGTTCTCTCGGTGAACTATCGCAGCGGAATCGGCTACGGCCGGTCATTCCGCAACGCGGCGAACACCAACGCGCGCGGCAACTCCGAGTATCAGGACGTGCTCGCGGCCGGGAAGTATCTCCAATCGCGTCCGGACGTCGATCCGGCGCGCATCGGCATCTGGGGGCTGTCCTACGGCGGACTCCTCACGTCGCAGGCGCTGGCGCGGAATTCGGATCTCTTTGTCGCCGGGGCTGACCTCGCCGGCGTCCATCTTTACGGAAATTCGCTCGACACGACGAACGTCTCATACCAATCGTCGGCGATTTCGGCAATCGATAAGTGGAAGTCGCCGGTGTTCCTCGTTCAGGGCGACGACGACCGCAACGTCGACTTCGCGCAGATGGTAGGACTCGTGCAACTGCTGCGCGCGCATAACGTGTACTACGAGCTGACCGTGATTCCGGACGACACGCACGAATCGCTGATTCACGCCCGCTGGATCGACACCTTCGGCAAGATGGGAGACTTCCTGCACCGGTTCGTGTGGGATCGAGGCAGCCCGGCAGCGCAGGCGACGTCGAGCGGGACGAAGTAGCGCACTGGTCGACAGCGGACTCACGCTGCACGAGCCGCGGCAAAGGAAACGCGGCTTCCTGATCTCTCCGTCTCCCAACTGACAATATGCGTCCATCCCTGACTTTCCTAACGACAACTGAAAACCAGCTTCCCGATTACCGGATACTCGAACGGTACGGAGTAGTGCGGGGCATTACCGTCCGCTCACGCTCGGTGTTCGGGAGCTTCGGGGCAAAGCTGCAGCAGTTGGTGGGCGGGGACATCACGATATTGACCGACCTCTGCGAGCAGACCCGCGCCGCGGCGTTCGATATCGCGGTGGATCACGCCAAGGCGCTTGGCGCCAATGCGTTGATCGCCCTGCGCTACGACGCGACTGAGATCATGTCCGGGGTCTCGGAAGTGCTCTGCTACGGCACGGCTGTGCGTCTCGTGCCTCTGCGGTCGGATAGCGAACCAACCATGCCATGATCATGAAGCGGGTGGGCTTCGCCGTCGGCATCGCCTTCGCGACGTCGACCACGTCGGTCGCGCAAAGCCAGCGCCTAACGAACCGCCCTGCCGAGACGCGATTTGTCGATTCCGTCCTCGCGCGGATGACGCTCGCCGAAAAGCTCGGCCAACTCAATCAGGTCTCCGGCGCCGGGAACCCGACAGGGCCCGGTGGCGGTGAGCGTGCCGCGCGCATGGATCAACTCCGTCACGGCGCGATCGGCTCCTTCCTGAACGTCGTCGGCGCGGATACGACCAAGGCCCTGCAGCGCATCGCGGTCGAGCAATCGCGCCTTCACATCCCGTTGATTTTTGGGCTCGACGTCATTCACGGCATGCGCACGATCTTCCCCGTGCCGCTCGCCGAGGCGGCGAGCTGGGATCCGCAGGGAGCTGAGCGCGCGGCCCGGATAGCGGCGGCAGAAGCCGCCGCGATGGGCATAGACTGGACTTTCGCGCCGATGGTCGACATCGCCCGCGATCCGCGGTGGGGACGCATCGTCGAGGGGGCCGGCGAAGATCCGTACCTCGGCGCCGCTTTCGCCGCCGCGCGCGTACGCGGATTTCAGGGGAGCGGGCTCGGCTCGCGCGACGCGATTGCCGCGACGGTGAAGCATTTCGCGGCGTACGGGGCCGCCGAGGGTGGACGCGATTACAACGTCGCCGAGGTGTCGGAGCGGACGCTGCGCGACGTCTATCTGCCGCCCTTTCACGCCGCAGTTTGCGCGGATGCCGCGACGTTGATGGCGTCGTTCAATGAGATATCGGGCGTCCCGTCGCACGCGAACCGGCATTTGCTCACCGACATCCTGCGCAACGAATGGAAGTTCGATGGAATGGTCGTCAGCGACTGGACGGGGATCGGTGAGCTGCTCAACCACGCCGTCGCCGCCGACAGCGCGCAGGCGGGGGACGTCGCGATGCACGCCGGCGTCGACATGGACATGGTGAGTGAAATTTATCTTCACGCGCTGCGGGCATCCGTCGCTGCGCGGCGGATGCCGATGGCCGAGATAGATGAAGCAGTTAGGCGTGTGCTTCGCGTCAAGTATCGGCTCGGGCTGTTCACCGACCCGTACCTTCGGCGCGATGCGGCGCGCGAACGCACGGCGATTCTCACGACCGAGAACCGCGCGGCGGCGCGCGAGGCGGGACGTCGCGCCATCGTCCTGCTCAAGAACGATCAGTCGACGCTGCCGCTGCGAAAGGACGTCGCCTCGCTCGCCGTACTCGGCGCCCTCGCCGCGGATTCCGCGGTCGTGCTCGGCAACTGGACAGCCCTTGGTCGACGGGAGGATGCCGTGCCCGTCCTCGATGGAATTCGCCGCGCGGTGTCGTCTCGCACGACGGTCACCTATGCACGCGGTGCGAGCCCGACGAGCGACGACAGCAGCGGCATCGCCGAAGCCGTGCGCGTCGCGAGCGGCGCGGACGCCGTGGTGCTCGTCGTCGGTGAGACGGGTGAGATGAGCGCCGAGGCGGAGAGCCGATCGCGGCTCGATCTGCCGGGCGCGCAGAAGGAGCTCGTCGCGGCGATTCGCGCCACCGGAAAGCCGATGGTCGTCGTCTTGATGAACGGCCGGCCGCTCGCGATCGAGCGGATGCAAGAGACGGTGCCGGCGATCCTCGAGACATGGTTCCTCGGCGTCGAGGCGGGCAACGCCATCGCCGACGTGCTCTTCGGAGACGCGAATCCAGGCGGCAAGTTGCCTGTCACCGTCCCGCGCGTGGTCGGTCAGGTTCCGATCTACTACAACCACAAGAACACCGGTCGCCCGCCGACGACGGAGAAGTACACGTCGAAGTACTGGGACATTCCCTACACGCCCCTCTATCCGTTCGGCTTTGGGCTGAGTTACACGACGTTCGCCTATAGCGTGCCGCGTCTGAGTGCAACGACCATCGGCGCGGGTGACTCGCTGCGCGTCGAGGTGGACGTCACGAACACCGGCAGCCGCGCCGGCGACGAAGTGGCGCAGCTGTACGTGCGTGACGACGTTGGCAGCGTGACGCGTCCCGTGATGGAGCTGAAGCGCTTTCAGCGTCTGACGCTGCGGCCTGGCGAGCGAAGGACGCTACGCTGGTCGCTCGGCATCGGCGACCTCGCGTTCTACGACCTCGTGATGCGCCGTGTGGCCGAGCCGGGGACGTTCCGAGTTTTTGTCGGTACCAATTCCGCTGACACGCACTCGGCGCCGTTCACCTTGCGGGGTATGGCGAGCATTCCCGTTCCCGATAGGTGCCCCTGAGACTAGTGGCCTGGGCGGCAAGCTCTGACAAAGCGTGATCGCGGACTCACACGGACACTCACGGACAGACACGGAGGAACCAGCAAACAGGCTCGAAATCAACACTCTAGGTCTTTGTCCGTGTCCGTCCGTTTATTGTCCGCGTTCGTCCGCGATCACGCTGTTGATCCTCGAAGCAGATGCCCCGCGCAGCGCTCGGGATGACATCCAGGCTTCAGCGCGCCTTGGCCTTCGGCAATCCGCGCTTGGTCGTCCTGAGCCACTTCTCGGCCGCTCGTAAGGCCGAGCCTTTGCCGCCGTGGCCTGCGTCGCCGAAGAAGGCGCTCGCCTTGGGGCGCCAACCTTTGGTCGTCTTTCGATAGCCGACGCGCACGAAGTACCCGTGCGTGCGAGAAGTTTCCTGGTCGATGCGGCTGATGCCGGAGGGAAGCGAGCGACTGTTGGTCTGTGTCATGAGGCAGTTCGTCGAATGGTGATGGTGACGCAACGGCACGCGTGTCGGGAGACGTTAGGCAATCGTCGTCGGCAGGCGGCGAGCGGACGCAGCCGGCACGTCGTCGTGCAGTTGGTTGCTCGTCTTCATGTACAGACTGATAGCGCAAATCGTTTGTCGTTTGGCGTTAAGAAAGCTTGACATGACAGCGGCGAATGGGTATGCTCGCGAATATTCGCCCGCGGAGACGGATCCTGCGGGTTTTTGTTTGAGCGAGAGTGGTGAACACATTTTTGGGGTGTAGGTCAATTGGCAGACCGCCCGACTGTTAATCGGGAAGTTGGAGGTTCGAGTCCTCCCGCCCCAGCTTCGCTCGCTGGCGCTCGCTTCTGAAGGACTGGCAGGTTAGGCTCGTACCCTTAGACCAGGAGCTGCAGGTGCCGGAGTTCACCGCAACGGAATCCGGTACGTCCGCCTCCGCGCCGCCGCTGCGAGCCGCGCTCGGCGAATACGACATTGGCTGGCATGATCCGGCGACGTCGGTTCAACGAGCGCATGACGTGATCGCCGGCGCGGCGCGCCTGCGCGCGCGACTCGTCATCCTCCCCGAGATGTGCACGACCGGCTTCACGATGGAAGGATCCCGCTGGGCCGAGCCACTGTCGACGGAGCATGGCGCGAGTGGCGCGCTGGCCGCGGCGGCGCGCGAGCATCACCTGTGGGTCCTCGCCGGGCTCTCGCTGCGCGAAGAGTCGCCGTCGCGATTGGTGAACGCGGCGGTGCTGTTCGATCCCGCGGGAAGCGTCGCCGCCATCTATCGCAAGCAGCGGCTCTTCACTTACGCGGGAGAGCAAGAGGTCTATACCGCGGGTGACGGACCGGTTGTCGTCACGATCGAGGGTGCGCGACTCGGACTCTTCATTTGCTACGACCTGCGCTTTCCGGAACTCTTTCGCGCCGTCGCGCCGGATATCGACGCCGCGCTCATCATCGCGAACTGGCCCGAGCGGCGACGCATGCACTGGGACGTGCTCACACGCGCTCGCGCGATCGAGAATCAGTGCTATGTTGTCGCGGTCAATCGCACCGGCATTGGTGACGGGGTCGAGTACGACGGTGGGTCGGTGGCGTACGATCCGTGGGGGGAGCCACTCGGCATCGGCGGCGGCGGCAACGCACCCCGTGTCGTTGACATTGATCCCGGACGCGTCAAGTTGGTGCGCGCACGGTATCCCTTCCTCCGTGAGCTGGAAATTGCGCGCGAGGCACAGGTCCCGCAGTTTCATTAGACGTGAGTGCGTTAGGCAGTTCACTGGCCCCTGGCCCCTGGCCCCTAGCACCTAGCACCTCCTTCCATTGACCGTCGGCGAGACGCTGGTCTTCATTCGCGACACGCGCGTCTTCGAGTGCACGCTCTACTTTCGCGTCGCCGAGTTGATCGGCTTCGAGCGGGATGAGCTGCACTGGGAGGCCTTTTGGAGCGTGCGGGTCGACGGGGTGCTCTTCGGATCACTGCAGCTACTCGACTTTCAGGAACGCGCCGCCCAGATCGAGCAGCGCGTCGTGCACTGGTACCGGAGCGAACGAATCCGGCGCGCCAGTCGCGAGGTTTAGCCGGCGCATCGGGGGCGAAGTACGGGATCGCGACGAGTCATTTCTACTGGGTGGGCGCGATCCCGGCGATGGTGTTCGTCGCCCTGTTCATGATGCCGTTCTATTACGGTTCGCGCGCGCGGTCCGTCCCCGAATACCTGAAGCTGCGCTTCGACGAGAAGACACGCACCCTGAACGCCGTGTCGTTCGCGGTAATGACTGTTTTCTCATCAGGGATCTCGATGTACGCACTGGGGAAGCTCCTCAACTTATTGCTTGGGTGGAGCTTCGATGCGAGCATCCTCGTGTCCGCGGTCATCGTGCTCTCGTATATCCTGCTCGGCGGCCTAACGAGTGCGATTTACAATGAGGTGCTTCAGTTCTTCCTCATCGTCTTCGGCTTTTTCCCGCTCGTCTGGCTCGGGCTCACCGCCGTTGGCGGGTGGCACGGTCTATCGACGCAGCTCGCCGCGATCTCGACGACGCGCGGCTTTCCCGCCGACGCCTACACGCACGCCTGGCGGACAATGGGGAGCGCCTCGCAGAATCCCATTGGCGTCGAGTGGTTCGGGCTCGTGATGGGACTCGGCTTCGTGCTGTCGTTTGGCTACTGGTGCACGGACTTTCTCGTCGTGCAGCGGGCGATGGCGGCCGAGTCGATGACCGCCGCGCGACGCACGCCCCTCATCGCCGCCCTCCCCAAGATGTTCTTTCCCTTCCTGGTCATTCTCCCGGGGATGATCGCGCTCGTCCTCAGCGGCGCGCACGGGGTGGGCCAGGGATTGATTCCGGCAAAGCTGACCGCCGCGGGCACACCACTGATCGACGTCTCCGGACACCCGGTGCTCGACTACGACTTGGCGACGCCGATGCTGCTGTTGCGTCTCTTTCCGACCGGCATGCTCGGCCTGGGCCTAACGGCGCTCCTTGCGTCGTTCATGTCGGGTATGGCCGGGAACGTGACGGCGTTCAACACGGTGTGGACCTACGACATCTATCAGGCGCACATTCGCAAGGGCGCGTCCGACGCGCACTATCTGTGGATGGGACGCGCCGCCACGGTGGCGGGGATCGTGCTCGCGATCGCGGCGGCGTACGTCGCCAGCGCGTTCAACAACATCATGGACCTGTTGCAGCTCGTGTTCGCATTCGTGAATGCGCCTCTCTTCGCGACGTTTTCGCTCGGTATGTTCTGGAGACGGACGACGGGCCACGGGGCGTTCACGGGACTGCTCTGCGGCACGTTAGGCGCCGCGGTCCATCACGGCCTCACGCTCCCAGCTGGGGCGAGCGCCGGCATCAAGGGTGGGTATCTCGCGGTGGTCCACACCTATCCGAGTGAGCTGGCGCAAACGTTCTGGACAGCGATCACGGCGTGGACGACGTGCATGGTCATCACGATCGTCGTGAGTCTGATGACGCAGCCGCGTCCGGACGAGGAGCTCCGCGGTCTCGTCTATGCGTTGACGCCTCGGCAACGCGACAGTGAGCATAACTTCTGGAAGCGTCCGGCTACACTCGGCGTCATTGTCCTCGTAATGACTCTGCTCCTTAACTTCGTGTTTTTCTAAGAGCTGCTTTCTAACCTCTTCCGGGAAAGCGATGAGCGGCGCTGCATCACTCGATCTGCGTCTACCGATTGGCGGGCTGTTCACCGCGCTCGGCCTCCTCGTCGGCGGCTATGGCCTTGCGACGAACGGCGACCGCGCGCTGTACGAGACATCGCTGTCGATCAACATCAATTTGTGGTGGGGAATCGTGATGTTCGTCGTTGGCCTGCTGATGTTGACGTTAGGCATGCGCGCGACGCGAGCGAAGCACCCGTCATCCGCGGAGCCGGCGATGGAGTCGCCCGCGGGCCGCGCGACGGAGCAGCGCGAACGAGACACCGGTCTGGAGCGCTGACGGAGCTCTCGCTCGCCGAAGCCCGGCGCATCGCCCTCGGAGCGCAGGGCTTTGGTGGCACTCGTCAAAGGCGGCGCGTCGACGCGGCGCGGCTTGCGAGAGTACTGCGAACGATCGGCGTCCTGCAGCTCGACTTCGTCAACGTGCTCGTGCCGGCGCACTATCTCATCCCGTTCTCCCGCGTCGGACCGTACGACAGAAAGCTGCTCGACGAAGTGATGTATCGGAGCGGAGAGTTCGTGGAGCACGTCGCGCACGAGGCGTCGGTCGTGCCGGTGGAGCACTGGCCGCTCCTGCGCCCACGCCCGACCGATCGCCGGGTGCGCGCGCTCGATGCTTTCATGTCCAAACGCGTCGCTTACGCGGCGCGGATCCTCGAGGCAGTACGAGCACAGGGTCCGCTCGCCGCGGATGGTGCGCCGGCCTCGGATGAGCCCGAGCCGGAGCGCGACTGGTGGGGCTGGAGCGTCGCCAGGGCGACGCTCGAGGGACACTTCTACCAGGGCACGCTCGCGGTTGCAGGCCGGCGCTCCGACTTCGCACGCCTCTACGACCTCGCCGAGCGCGTGATTCCCGAGCCGCATTTTGCGCGACGCGTCACGATCGACGAGGCCGAGCGGGCGTTGCTCGCGGAGGCGGCGCGCTCGTTAGGCGTCGGCACCGCCGCCGATCTCGCCGACTATTATCGTCTGCCCCTGCGTAGCGCGCGCCGACGCCTCGCCGAGTTGGCGAGCGAGGGGGTGCTCCGTGAGGTGCGCGTCGACGGCTGGCGGGATGCAGCATTCTTGTATCCGACGGCCAAGGCCATGACCGTTGAGGTGCAAGCCGTCCTCTCGCCGTTCGATCCCCTCGTCTGGTACCGTCCACGCGCCGAGCGGCTGTTCGGGTTCGACTATCGGATCGAGATCTACGTCCCGCGGGCGAAGCGCCGTTGGGGTTATTACGTGTTGCCATTTCTCCTCGGTGACGCGCTCGTTGCGCGCGTCGATCTCAAAGCCGATCGCGGCCGACGGAAGCTCCTCGTGTTGGCGGCCCACGCCGAACGCGGAGTGAAGGTTGGCACGGTCGCCGAGCCGCTCGCTGAGGAGTTGCGCGTGCTCGGCGCCTGGCTTGGACTCGATGCCGGCGTGGCCGTCGAGCGACGTGGGAATCTGGCAAAGCCTCTGTCCGGCGCGATTCTGGCATGACGGACGAGCTGATCCTTCGTCGCTGTCGCACCTCAGGACAACCAGCAGATCCTTCGCTTCGCCCAGGATGACGGGAGATAATCGTCCGCGTCTGTCCGTGTTCCGTCCGCGTTCGTCCGCGCTGACGCTGTTGCTTGTTGTGCTCTGTGGGCTCGCGTTAGGCTGCAAAGTCGTCATTCAACACGCAGACGACAGTGCTCGCGACACTACTCGGAGCGACACGACCGTCAGCCTGACATCGCTGCCGTCCAAGCCAATCGTGCTGCCGCAGGAATCGCTTCCGGCGCCGCCGCATCCGTCGCTCGCGAATGGCGACATCGCCGATACGACGCCGTCGGTGACAACACAGCTCGACCTGGCGATCCTGCGCGAGGAGCTGGTGATTCCCCTCGCCGGCGTTAAACCCTCTGATCTGCGTGACACCTTCAACGAGGTGCGTGGCGGCGGGAAGCGGAAGCACGAAGCCTTGGACATCATGGCGCCGCGTGGCACACCCGTGCTCTCGGCGTCGGCGGGACGCGTCCTCCGGCTCCACAATAGCAAGGATGGCGGCCTCATGGTCTACGCGGCCGACGCGAGCAATCGGTTCGTGCTCATGTACGCGCACCTCGACCGCTATGCGGACGGCATGCGGGATAGCCTCCCCTTGCGGCAGGGCCAAGTGATCGGCTATGTGGGAACGACAGGGAACGCGCCGCCGAATGCGCCGCATCTTCATTTCGCCATTGCCCACCCGAGCGATGTCAAACTCTGGTGGACGGGCACGGCGATCGATCCGCGTCCGCTGTTGCAACGGCCGGGTGTGGCACAGTAGCGGCCGTTGAATCCTGATCGCGCATTCACAAGGCACTCGAGGATCGCGCGCATGTGGTCGTCGATTCTTCATTCCATTTTCCACGGCACGCTCCGCGAGCGCGACGCGATGATGCTTGTCACGGCCGGGGGTGTCGCACTGTTGGTCGGGAGCATTAGCGCCTGGCTCGGCGCGCATTTCGGCGCAAGGCGCGCCGTTCGACGCGCCTTCCGCGACAAGATCGAGATTCCCTCGATCGTCACAGAAGTGCGCTACGATGAGCTTTCGCGATCGGTCGACGCGATCGCGCTCGAGGTCGAACGGATCTCCGAGGCGCAACGATACGTGGCGAAGCTCCTCGCCGAGCGCGTGAACGCCATGCAGATGGCACCGACGGTAAGTACGACCGCCGTGACTGCGCCGCCATTGCCGCTGCGCGAGCCCGGGATCACGACGCCGCACTAGGGTTGCCCTCGGTCCCCGACGAGTCCATACTTTTTGCGACTTGCTCACCAGTGGGGGCGCTCGCATGTCGGACTCTCATGATCGACGCACTTTTCTTGCGACCCTTGGCGCCGCGGCTTTGACGTTGGCGGCGCGGCGACCGGTTCCTTTAATCAGTCGCCGACGATTGAAGCGTATCGGGCTGCAGCTGTACACCGTACGCGACGAGATGGCCAAGGATGTCCCGAAGACGCTCGAGCGCGTAGCGCAGATTGGCTATCGCGAGGTCGAGTTCGCGGGATACTTCAAGCACACGCCTCACGAAATTCATGAGCTGCTCGAGCGCTACAAGCTCAGCGCGCCGTCGTCACACGTGCCCTATCCAGAGAAGTGGGACGACTGGAAAAAGACCGTCTCCGATGCGAAGAAGGTTGGCCATGAGTACGTGACTGTGGCGTGGACGCCCGACGAAAAGCGCCAGGGCGCCGATGCGTACCAGCGTGTCGCCGAGACGTTCAATCGCGCCGGCACCGAGGCGCGCAAGGCGGGACTCCATTTCGCGTACCACAATCACGACTACGAGCTCGCCGCGCCTGCCGCCGGCGGCCCGCTGCCGCTCGACGTGCTAATCGAGCACACCGACCCGGCGCTCGTGACCTTCGAGATGGACCTGTATTGGATGGTGCACGGCGGAGCCGATCCGCTGGCGTACTTCAAGAAGTATCCCGGCCGCATCTCGCTTGTGCACGTGAAGGACGCGATGGCGGGGCCGGAGCACACGATGACGGAGGTCGGCAAGGGGACGATCGACTTCCCGAAGATCTTCGCGTACGACGCCGACCACGGCGCGCACATCAAGCATGCGTTCGTCGAGCACGACCAGCCGGCCGACGCGTTCGCATCGGCGAAGGCCAGCTTTGAGTACTTGCGGAAGATGGAATACTAGGATGGCGGCCGTGTACGATGTCTGTATCGTCGGCTCGGGGGCGGGCGGGGGCATGGCGGCGCACGCGCTCACGCAAGCCGGCGCGCACGTGGTGATGCTCGAAGCGGGGCCGTCGTGGTTCGCATCACGCGACAGCAAGATGCTCCTGCCGGCGTATTCGTCCTCGCGCCGAGGCGCGGGGACGAAAACCCGTCCATT
>QHUV01000641.1 GCA_003222065.1 Gemmatimonadota bacterium
TGAACTTCGTGTATGTGCATCTCAACCGCGTGATCCGTGAACGGGATCTGGATGTCATCTACGTCACCGGTCCTGGGCATGGTGGGCCGGGGCTCGTCGCCAACACCTATCTCGAAGGAACGTACAGCGAGCTGTATCCGAGCATCGGGCAAAATGCCGACGGTCTGCGGCGGTTGTTTAAACAGTTCTCATTTCCGGGCGGCATTCCGAGCCACACCGCGCCGGAGACGCCGGGGTCGATCAACGAGGGCGGCGAGCTGGGATACTCGCTCGCGCACGCCTACGGCGCCGCGTTCGACAACCCGGATCTCCTCGTCGCCTGCGTGATCGGAGACGGCGAAGCAGAAACGGGCGCGCTGGCCGCCAGCTGGCACTCGAACAAGTTTCTCGCCCCGGCGCGCGACGGCGCCGTGCTTCCCATTCTGCATCTCAACGGTTACAAGATTGCTAATCCAACGGTACTCGGCCGGATGGACGACGACGAGCTGTCGCAGCTGCTCACCGGCTATGGCTACACGCCGTATTTCGTCGAGGGGCGCGAGCCGGCGGCGCTGCATCAGCTCATGGCGGCCACGCTCGACGAGGTCGTGGACGAGATACACGCCATTCAACATGACGCGCGGGCTCGGCGATCGACTGGTCGGCCGGTCTGGCCACTGATCGTGTTGCGGACACCGAAAGGATGGACCGGCCCGAAGGAGGTCGATGGCAAGCCGGTGGAGGACACGTGGCGCGCGCATCAGGTGCCGCTGAGCGAGCTCGCGACCAAGCCCGAGCATCTGCGACAGCTCGAGGAGTGGATGCGGAGCTATCGGCCGGAGGAGCTGTTCGACGCCGAAGGAAAGCTGGTCACCGAATTGGCGGATCTAGCACCGCGCGGTGCTCGGCGCATGGGCGCGAATCCGCACGCCAATGGTGGCTTGCTGCTTCGCGATCTCGCGTTGCCGGATTTCCGCGACTACGCGTTGCCGATCGCCGCACCCGGGGCGCGCGCCGCCGAGAGCACGCGCGTGCTCGGCACCTTCCTGCGCGATGTGTTCGCGCTCAATGAAACCGCTCAGAACTTCCGGCTGTTCGGTCCCGACGAGACGGAATCGAACCGCCTAACGGCTGTGTACGAGGCGACGGACAAAGTCTTTCTCGAGCGAATCCTGCCGACGGACGAGCATCTCTCGCCCAACGGACGCGTCATGGAGATCCTGAGCGAGCAGATCTGCCAGGGATGGCTCGAGGGGTATTTGCTGACCGGACGACATGGACTGTTCTCGTGCTACGAGGCGTTCATCCACGTCATCGACTCGATGTTCAATCAGCACGCGAAGTGGCTCAAGTCGTCGCGCAATATTCCGTGGCGCCGGCCGATCGCGTCATTGAACTATCTGCTGACGTCGCACGTGTGGCGGCAGGATCACAATGGGTTCAGCCATCAGGACCCGGGATTCATCGATCACGTCGTCAACAAGAAGGCGGACATCGTGCGCGTGTATTTGCCGCCCGACGCCAACACGCTGCTCTCGGTCGCCGATCATTGCCTGCGCACGCGCAACTATGTGAACGTGATCGTCGCCGGCAAGCATCCGTCGCCGCAATGGCTGGACATGCCGGCGGC
>QHUV01000642.1 GCA_003222065.1 Gemmatimonadota bacterium
GCAGGATGCGACGGTTCGTGTCATCGTGCACGCGAGCAATCCAGTGTCTGCGCTGCTACGGGCAGAGTTGTCGGGCATGTTCCTCAAGAAGATTGGCGCGTGGAAGAGCGGTGATCCTGTGGTGCCCGTCGATCAGATCGAAGACGCGGACGTTCGGAAGCTCTTCTCCAAGCTCGTGCTCGGCCGAGACGTCAAAACGGTGAAGGGTTACTGGCAGCAGGCAATCTTCACCGGGAAGAGCTTTCCTCCAGTCGAGAAGGCGACAGACGCCGACGTCGCGGCGTTCGTAGCTGCAAATCCGCGCGCCATCGGTTACGTATCGGCGACGGCGGTGCTCCCGAGCACAGTGAAAGTCGTTCGGGTCGACGACTAATGGCGCGAGACTCGATCGGAGTGCCGCGACCGGCCACGGATAATCCGCTCCGCGAGATGGCCTTCGCGGCGCTGCATCGTTCGACACGAGAGCTGAGCATCCAGCGCAAGATTCGCTTGCTGCCGAAAATTGCGGGATCCGCGATGTTCGCGATTCTCGTCATGACAATCGCGCTTGGCATGCTGAGCCGGCGAAGCACGACACGCATTCGCGACGGGTACTACCCGTCGGCGCGTCTCAGCGCCGATCTTCGTGAGCGGCTCGCGGTAATGCAACGACGCCTGCAAGACGGCGTGATTGCGAACGACGTGGAACCGTTCAAGGGGGCCGCAGCCCAACTCGATTCAGCGCTGCGGGAGCTCGAGGTGGCGCGGACAAATCCCGTCGTCGACTCAGAGCGAATCGATGCGCTGCGCTCGGCCGTTCGCGGTTACTACACACTCGCGCGACGCACCAGTGAGCGCATGGTCGCCGGCGAGACCGGTGATAGCATTTTCGTCGCGGTGCGGACGATGACGAGCCAGTACAGCGCCGTGCGCCGAGAGCTCGAGGCGAATGCCGCGGCCGACGAGGCACGCATCGATCGCGCGTTCACGACGGCGAGCCGGCTCGAGCTGGGAACATCGACGGCGATCGGGATGGTCGCGTTAGGCGCGGTGGCTTTCCTGTGGGTGCTTTCTCTGTTCACCGAAGACCTCCTGACACGAACCCTCACCGATCCACTCAGCGACGCCGCGCACGTCGCTGATCGGCTCGCGCGCGGTGACGTGACGGTGACGATTCCCGCCCACGTCGACGGCGAAGTGGGACGTCTCCTGCGAGCGATGGAGCAAATGGTGCAGTACCTCAAAGAGATGGCGACCGCCGCCGAAGCGATTGCCGCCGGAGACGTGACCGTTCGCATGGAGCCGCGCTCGGAGCAAGACGCGTTTGGCGTGGCATTCAGGCACATGACGCAATACTTACAGTCGATGGCGCAGGTGGCGGATGGCGTGTCGGCCGGCAATCTCGCGCATCGCGTAGAACCACGATCGTCGGCGGACACGTTCGGCCGCGCGTTCGCGTCGATGATCGGCACGCTCTCGACCGCGGTCGGCGAGCTGCGCGGCGCCGCACAAGCGATCGCCGCCGCCGCCGCCGAGGTCGCGTCGTCGGCGCAGGAGCTGTCACACAGTACGTCCGAGGAAGCGTCCGTCGTCCAGCAAGCGACGGCGGCGATCGAGCGTGTGCATTCGCTCGTTAGGCGGAACGCCGAGACGAGTCAGGAAACGGAGGAGTTGGCGCGTCGCGGCGCCGCCGACGCCGAGCAGAGCGGCCAGGCGACACAGGACACCCTGCGCGCCATGCATCGCATCACCGAGCGCATCTCCGCCGTCGGCGAGATCGCGACGCAGACGAACCTGCTCGCCCT
>QHUV01000643.1 GCA_003222065.1 Gemmatimonadota bacterium
GACTGTAACGCGTTGGCCGGATTCAGCCGCGCTGCCCGAGCCGCGGGGATCGTAGTTGCCAGGAACGTGATCGCGGTGATCAGCAGAGTGGCGATCGCAAGGATCAAAGGATCCGACGCCCGGATCGCGTACACGCGATTGGAGATGAGCTGACCGGAGAAATAGGCCAGCCCCACACCGATCACGGCACCGACGAGAGCGAGCGTCACGCCCTGCCTCATGACCAGCAGGAACACGGAACGCGGCGACGCGCCAAGGGCGAGCCGCGTCGCCATCTCGTCGCGCCTCAGGGAGCCGGCGTACGAAACCACGCCGTAGATCCCAACCGCCGCGAGCGCGACGGCGATGGCGCCGAAGACGAGCATCAGCGTCATCCCGAGCTCCTGCCGCCGGAGTGTGCCGCCGACGACGTCCGACGCGAGCTCGAAATCGAGCGCCATGGTCGGGTTGATCTTCCGCACCTCCGCGCGGATGGCTCGCTCGACGGCGCCGGCGTCCGATTGGGAGGGGGACATGGACACGACGGCGGTCGCGCGGCGAAATGGAATCTGCGTCAGCGATACATAGGACGCGGGCTCCGCCGGCTCGGCGAGGGACTTCTGTCTCACGTCGCCAATCACGCCGACGATCGTCACCTCGTTCTTCGGATCGGGCGCCGGATATCCGGCCGAAAACTGCACGCCGATCGGATCACGTCCCTTGAGATAGCGTTCGACGAATACCCGGTTGACGATCGCGACCGGTACCGTGGTCGGAAGATCCCCTGTTCCGAAATCGCGACCCTTGATGATGGCCGTGCCCATCGCGGCGAAGAGTCCCGGACCGGCGAAGCGCAGGCGCGTGCCCGGCGGATTGGCAGCGTCGAACGGCTGGCCATGGAACTGCGCCAGGAGCGAGGCCTCGAGCGTGCCGCGCATGGGGTACGACGAAACGAGCCCGACGCCCGCCACGCCGCGGACACTGCGCACGGCCGTCACGAGGTCGAGTTGTGCCTGACGCACAGCGTCAGGCGTTTGGTATCGCGGTCCGAGGAAAGACACGTCGAAGAGCAGCCGCTTGTCCGGCACGAACCCGGCGTCGGTGTTCCGGAGATTGGCGAATCCTCGAACGAGCCAGCCCGCGCCGGCCACCAACATGATCGCCAGCGCGACTTCGGCCACTGTCATCGCCATGAGCCAGCGTGCCGTGCCGCGACCGGCGCTCGCCGAGCGTGAGCTGTCGTTCATGAGCGTTTTCATATCGCTACGCATCAGACGAACAGCGGGCGCAAGTCCGATAATCGCGCCCGTGACGACGAGCATGACCAGCGAAAAGAGGAGGACTCGCGCGTCGAATGGAACGGTGTCGAGGCGGGGCAGCTTTGACGCGCCGATCGCGAGCAGCGCGCGGAGACCGACCGCTCCGACGACGACCCCCACGATCGTGCCCGCGGCCGCCAGCACCATCGACTCGGTGAGGAGCTGCCGAACGAGCCGGCCCCAGCCCGCGCCAAGCGCCGCCCGCACGGCCATCTCGCGCGCTCGCGCCGCGCCCCGCGCGAGCAACAGGTTGGCGACGTTCACGCAGGCGAGGAGGAGCAGCAGCCCGGTCGCCGACATGACGATGATCAGGATCGGACCCAGATCGCCGACGATCGAGTCCACCAGCGGCCGCGGGACATAGACCCGGTTCTTGTCCGACGTGGGAAAGTCAGTGGCGAGGCCGCCCATGACCGTCGCCATCTCGCTCTTCGCGCGCTCGATCGTCGTCCCATGTCGCAGGCGCATGAAGCCCTCCTGCCCGTGGTTCACATCGGTGGAGGGGGTGCGTTGCGCGAACCAGATGTCGGCGCCGTGCGGCATATCGAAGTCGCGCGGCGCGACGCCGGAAACTGTCGAGTTGAATCCGGCGAAGTGGATCGGCTTTCCAACGACAGCAGGGTCGCTGTTGTAGAACTGCTTCCACATCCGGGTCGAGATCACCACCGCGGGCGGTGGTCCGGGCTGGGGCGGCGCATTCGGTTGTGGGGGCGGGAGTACCTTGAAGTCGTCGTGCGAAAAACCACCCATTGTCATCGGGAGACCGAACAGTTCGAAGAACCCTTCGGTCACCGCATAGACCTGCACGTGCGACGGCGTTCCGTCTGCTGAGAGAAGGGTGAGGTCGCCCGACTCGAATCCAGCCGCGCGTTCGATAGAGAGTTTCGGATCGTTCAGCCGGTAAATCTCTCCGCCCGACAGAAGTCCTGTGGTGACGCGCCCGTCCGTGAGGGCGGTTCGCAGGCCATAAAGATCCTGCGGGTTCCGATACGGCAACGGCTTGAGAAGG
>QHUV01000644.1 GCA_003222065.1 Gemmatimonadota bacterium
GGACGGCGGCCCGGAAAGTGTCGCCGCGTTGTCCTGGGGCCTTCACGTCTGGACTCTGGCGCTTTCTGAGTCGCGGAATCGATCAGCCGCCTTGAAGCGTGCGATTAGTACACTCGCCTCGGCGAGTCGCATCAGGCTTCGCGCCTTCGTCAGTGCGGTCCGGTTGGTGATGATCCCGCTCGTGTGCGCCCTGGTCATTGCCGTCGCCAGCGAGGACCCGCGCGGGAGGACGCTCGCGCTCGCACTCGCGGTGGCGTCGCTTGGGTTCGGGGTCGTCGTTCACGGTCGCGCGATAGTCCTTGGTCGGCCCGGACGCGAGCACGAACCTAACGACTCTCTGATGAGCACCGGCGAGTGGCTGGCAAAACTACGCTGAGCGCCTGATTGCCGTCGCGTCCGCCGCGCGGTAAACGCTTCACCGTCCTGCCCGAGCGGTAGCACCGGCAGCGGGCAGTGAGGAGGAGCGATGCTTGTCCGCAAGCCGGAGCGGACTTGAGGGTCGGGGCAACTGTCCTGACTTTACATGGATGATCCCGGCGGAACTCACGAACTGCTTCACCCATGGGGCACGGGCGCGTGGCGAACAATACGTCGCCGAGGGCCGCATCCGCCTCGCTCCGACAGGACCGCTGCGTTTGGGTGGTGTCGCCCGTGGCAGCTCATCGTGGCTGGTCATGCTCGACGCGAGTGCTGACAACTGTCTGCAGATGAGCTGCAACTGCCCTTTTGCTCGAGACCGAGGCTTTTGCAAGCACCTCTGGGGCGCTCTGCGGTTAGCCGACCAACAGGGCTTGCTGAAACCCCTCATAAAGGCAGCGGATGGCGTGTTCGTCGACAGCTCTGGCGACGACGACATGTGGGCAGAAGCTGGCGGTCCTGGTGCGTTGGCGGCGCTGGAAGAGCTGCGCTTGCGAGACGTTGCACACGTCGATGAAAGTGCTGGCGCCCCACCCGCGGAGCCGCCGTCCACGGGGCCTGTGCCTTCGTGGCGTCGGCTCATCGAGACGGTGAAGCAAAATGCTCAGTACGAGCCGCCTCTACCACCAGACACGAAATGGCCTAACGATCAACGGCTCATCTACCTGGCCGATGTCGCCGCCAGTTCATCCGCACAGGGGCTCGTCATTGAGCTGGCGACGGAGAAGCGCGACCGGGACGGCACTTGGGCGCTCCCCAAGCTCTTTCGTTCTGGGATCGAGAGCTGGATGGCCATCCCCGATCCAGTCGACCGCGAGATTGGGGAAATGCTCCGTGGCTCTCGTCGCGTAACCGAGTGGGCGCGCACTGCCTCGATGACGGGCTTCCTGCTCATGCCTGGCGCGTTCGATACGGTGCTTCGGCTCATGAGCGAGACGGGACGATTGCGAATTCGCCGCGATCCGCGCGAGCGCCCGGTCGAGCCGGCACACTGGGAGGCCGGTCCCGAATGGCAGATTCGTTACCGAGTCGAACGTGGTCGCGATGCCAGGTCGCTCACACTACTCGCTGAGCTGGAGCGAGCCGGCGAGACGATGCCTCTCGATCGCCCCGACTTCATTCATCGCGCGGGTTTCCTGGTATGCGGTGAGACTATAGCTCGCGTCCACCTCAACGGACCTTTTGCACTCGTCGTCGAGCTGCGCGCACACGGACCAATCACACTCAGCGAGAGCGAGCTTCCGGCAGTAATTGGTGCTCTCTCGGACCTCCCGGGTGCTCCGCGGCTCGAGTTGCAAAACGGCCTCGCCGTGCATGAAGTATCGCTACCTCCCGTGCCGGTGCTCACGCTCACCCGCTTTGGCGACGGGTGGCGGCGCGACCAGCTCTTCGCCGCCCTGGCGTTCGTCTACGGCGGCATGACGTTGAGCGAATCGCGCCCAGGCCTGACAGTTTTCGATTCACGAAACAATCGGATCATCCGCCGCGATCGGGGCGCGGAGCGAGAAGCCAGGCGCCTACTGACGAAGCTCGGAATTCGTCTCGAGCGGGACTGGCGCACGGGCGGGACGATCCTCACAGTGTCGATCTCGACGACGGTGGTATCGGGATCATCACCGCCGACGTTAGGCAGCGTCTCGCGCCGCTTCTCGCCTTGACCACTGGCGGCGCGGAGCTGCGTTTCCGCCACTCGCAGACCGCGCTGCTAGACGCCTTGCTGGCCACTCTGCCGGCCGTAGCAGCAGACGAGCGTTTCGAGCGAGCGCGTGCCGAGCTCCAGGACTTCGAGCGCGTGGACGCCGCGCACGAGCCGTTCACCTTTCGCGGCGAGTTGCGGCCTTATCAACGTGAAGGGCTTGGCTGGTTCCATTTTCTGCGCCGCTTCGGCCTCGGCGGCTGCCTTGCCGACGACATGGGGCTGGGCAAGACGGTGCAGGTTCTCGCGCTACTCGAGTCTCGACGAGTGGAACGGGCAGGTCCTTCCCTCGTGGTGGTGCCGCGGTCGCTGGTGTTCAATTGGCGGCAGGAAGGGGAGCGGTTCACACCGGAGCTGCGCATTCTCGACCACACTGGCCTTGGGCGTGCCCGGTCCCGCCTGGAGCTGACCGATGAGAATCTTGTCATCACAACGTACGGCACACTGCGGCGCGACATCGCCGCCTTTCGTGAGCTCGAGTTCGACTACGTCATTCTCGACGAAGCGCAAGCGATCAAGAACCCGTCGACGGCTTCGGCAAAGGCGGCGCGGCTGCTGCGCGGCCGCCATCGGCTCGCGCTGACCGGGACGCCGATCGAGAACCGTGTCGAGGAGCTCTGGAGTCTCTTCGAGTTTCTCAATCCGGGAATGCTCGGCACGGCGGGAGCTTTTAAGGCACTGGCGCGCGCGCGCGGATCCGGAATAGAGCGCGCCGGGCCGCTGCCTAACGATGCCGACGAAACCGCCCTGCTTGCGCGAGCCCTGCGGCCGGTAATCCTCCGCCGTACGAAGGAGCGGGTCGCCCCGGAGCTTCCGCCCAGGGTTGAGCAGACGCTGATGGTCGAGCTCGAGCCCGCGCAGCGGCGTGTGTACGACGAGTTGCTCGCGCACTACCGGCGCTCGCTCCTACCCCACGTCGAGCGGGTGGGCATGGCACGGTCGAAGATGAAGGTGCTCGAAGCGCTGCTTCGTCTGCGCCAGGCCGCGTGCCATCCGTCGCTGATTGCCCGCTCTCATGAGGCGGCACCGAGCGCGAAGCTGGACGTTCTCCTTCCCAAACTCGCCGAGGCCGCCGCGGAAGCGCACAAGTCGCTCGTCTTTTCTCAGTTCACGAGCTTCCTCGCGCTGTTGCGAGAGCGGCTCGACGCCGACTCCGTCGCGTACGCATATCTCGACGGCGACACACGAGACCGACAGGCCGTTGTCGAGCGGTTTCAGCACGACCCCGAGTGCCGGCTCTTCCTCATCAGCCTCAGAGCGGGCGGCCATGGCCTCAACCTGACCGCTGCTGACTACGTGTTCCTGCTCGACCCGTGGTGGAATCCGGCCGTCGAGGCTCAGGCCATCGACCGCGCCCACCGTATTGGGCAAGAGCGCCATGTCATCGCGACACGCCTCGTGGCGCGCGGTACGATCGAGGAGAAGATTCTCGAGCTACAGCGCTCGAAGCGCGACCTGGCAGACGCGATTCTCAGCGAGGATCAGGGCACGCTGGCGAAGATCGGACGCGAGGAGCTGGAGCTGCTGCTCACATAACGAGAGAGCAGACTGATCTTCCTCAGGCCCTAACGAGCTTGCGATAGGCGACGCGGTGCGGCTGATCGGCATCGGGACCCTTCCGCTTCTTCAGGTCCTCGATGTACGACTGATAGTTCCCCTCGTGCCACACGACTTCCGAGTTCCCCTCGAACGCCAGGATGTGCGTGGCGATGCGGTCGAGGAACCAGCGGTCATGCGAGATCACGACCGCGCAACCAGCGAAATCCACCAACGCGTCCTCGAGCGCGCGCAAGGTGTAGACATCGAGATCGTTCGTCGGCTCGTCGAGCAATAACAAATTGCCGCCAGCCATGAGCGTTTTCGCAAGATGCAGCCGGTTGCGTTCACCGCCCGACAGATTCCCAACCTTCTTCTGTTGATCGGGTCCGCGGAAGTTGAACGCCGAGATGTAGGCCCGGGAGTTCATCTCGCGATTGCCGACTTTGATCGTTTCGAGCCCGCCTGAAATCTCCTGCCACACGCTCTTGTTGGGATCGAGCTCTCGCTGTTGGCCGGCATACCCGACACGCACCGTTTCACCAAGCTCGAGATCGCCCCCGTCGGTATGCTCCTGGCCGACGATGATCCGGAAGAGGGTGGTTTTACCGGCGCCATTTGGGCCAATGATGCCGACAAGGCCGCCGCGGGGCAGCGAGAATGACAGCCCGTCGATGAGCAACTTCTCACCGTATGCCTTGCGGATGTCTTTGGCGTTCACGACTTCGTTACCGAGCCGGGGCGGCGGCGGGATCACGATCTATCCAGCCGGCGACGTTGTCGAGGAAATACCGGTCGTGCGTGACGGCGACGACGCAGCCCTTGAAATCGGCGAGGTGTCGCTCGAGCCAGGCGACGCTCTCGGCGTCGAGATGGTTCGTCGGCTCGTCGAGGAGGAGCATGTCCGGCTCCTCGAGCAGCACGCGGCAGAGGGCGACGCGTCGCTTTTCTCCTCCAGATAGGTTCTCGACGCCCGCGTCGCCGGGCGGCAACCGCAGGGCGTCCATGGCGACTTCAATCTTGTTATCCAGATTCCATAAGTCGTGCGCGTCGATCTGCTCCTGCACCCTCGCCTGCCGGTCGAGCAGCTTCGTCATCGCCACGTCGTCCATCGGCTCGGCGAACTGCATTGAGATATTGTTAAACTCGTCGAGCAGGGCCCGCTGGGCGCGCACGGCCTCCTCGACGTTGCCGCGTACGTCCTTCGTTGCGTCGAGCTGTGGCTCCTGCGCGAGGTAGCCGACACGCGTGCCCTTCGCGGCCCACGCCTCGCCCTGAAACTCCTGGTCGACGCCGGCCATGATCTTGAGGAGCGACGATTTGCCGGCGCCGTTGGCGCCGAGGACGCCGATCTTCGCGTCGGGGTAGAACGAAAGCCAGATATCGTCGAGGATGATGCGCGAGGGCGCAACGACCTTGCGCAGGCCTTTCATGACGTAGATAAACGGAACAGCCACGGGAACTCACAAATGAAGTGGAGCGAGGAATCTAAAAGGAGAGCCTAGCACCTAGCACCTGGCTCGATCCCTTTCCGTCGCTACGGCCCTCGCCCGTGGCCGCTCGAGCTCGAGCCCGGGCCACGGTTGGATCCGCCGCCTAACGATCTCAGGAACCGCTCGATCGGCGACGACGAGCCAAGCGCCTGAATGCCCGCGAAGTCTGTCCCGAATCCCACCGCGACCGTCCAGCGCGCCGCGGCGCCGCTGATGCCATGACCGCCACTCAACGTCAGCGTGTACGGCCCCGCCAGATTGGTCGCGATAGAAAGCGCCAAGGCGCGCGAGGGTCCGATCGAATCACCGGACGCGAGGTCGCCGTCGATGCCGAGCGTGGCCTCGACGTGGTCCAGCAGCTGGTAGCTTGCCTCGAGATCGCCCCAGGCGGCATTCGACGCGCCGAGCGTCGAGTACAGGCTGAAGTCGTTGAGCGATTTGCCGAGGCCGAGGTGCAGCGACATAGCATCCGTCGGCGAGAGGCCGAGGCCCAGCCCGACACTCGTGCCCACATGCCCGGTGCCGAAGCCAACATGTTCGTTACCGACAGGGATCGACGCACCTAACGACAAGCCGGGTGTCGGGCTCCATGGCACGTCGAAGCCGTGGTCCGCGGCCAGATCGACCGGAAGGTCGGTCAGCCCGCTTACCGATCCACCGCCGAGCGTCGTCGGGAACGCGACGCGCGCAAAGCTCGGCGAGATCGCGAGCGAGAACGACTTGGCGAAGTGATAACGAACGACGCCGGTGGCACCCTGCTGCAGGCGCCGATCGGCGAAGCTCATCGAGCCGGTCGTCACGCCGAAGGTGATCCTGGGCTTTGGCTTTTCGGGCTCGATCGTGAGCGTGTCTTGCGCGAGCAGCCGCGACCCTACCAGGAAGCAGAGAATGAATGAGCGAGTGAGCATACTCGCATGACCGACAGCGCGTGTTGTCGTAACGCGCTCACTCGCTAAAAGCCGTTGATGAATACCCGCGAACGGGTGGCTGTTTTTGCTTTCTGGCTTCTGGCGGCTGCAAAAGGCAGGACGCAGATGAACGCAGATTTCGCAGATGAAAC
>QHUV01000645.1 GCA_003222065.1 Gemmatimonadota bacterium
GAAGGCGACGCCGCACAGCATCGGGTGGGGGGCGGGTCTGTCCGGAAGCTACGGCACCCGTGACCTCAAGGGCGCCGACAACCTCGGTGATGACATCGACTTCCCGACGTCAAAGAGCATCCCGCGGCATCCGTCGAATGATGAGAAGTACCGCTTCGTCGGCAACTGGATTACGGACCTTCCGTATGCCTTCGGGATTCAATTCTCGGGACTCGTCACGTTAGGCGGCAAGTACAAACAGGACGTCGGATGTCTCAACCGGTTCTGCCCTCTGGGCGCTGCGAATCCGTATGAGCGGGGAGGTTTTACGGTACCGGGTACATTCCCGTATCAGACGGTCGACGTACGGTTCCGAAAAGATTTCCCGAATCTCGGGCAACGGCATCTGTCGTACGGCGTTACGCTGGACATCTTCAACGCCCTCAATCACACGAATCTGGGCGACTACCAGACTGGCTCCCGTACCGCCACGAACTTCGGCCAGGCCAACGGAGTCGTGACCGACGCACGTCGGTATCAACTGGGTCTCGAAGTGAACTGGTAATGTACGGATGGAGGCGGCTCGTTGTGACGCAGCCGCCTCCGTCCGCTACGTGTTCATTATGGCATGCTGACTGCCGAGAATGGGCGCAGCGTTCCGCGAAACCACCGTCGCATGACCCGCATTTCGTCATCGTTGCTCCGCGGGGGACGAGGGCGGCGCGTGGCGCTGGCCGCGCTGGCGTCAATTGCCGCTTTCACGCTCGCCTGCAACAACGGCGGCGCGACCGCCGTCACCGGACCAACACCGGACTTCCGCGCCGACCCATTCCTCGACACCGTCGAGACTCGCACGTTCCGCTGGTTCTGGGAAACCACCAATCCACAGAACGGGCTCGTCCCCGACCGCTGGCCCACCAAGTCGTTCTCGTCGGTCGCCGCGATCGGTTTCGCCCTAACGGCATATGTCGTCGGCGCCGAGCGCGGGTACGTCCCGCGCGCCGACGCGCGAACGCGCGTGCGCACGACGCTCGACTTTCTTTATCACGCCCCACAAAGCGCCAACCCCACCGGCGTCGCGGGCTACAAAGGATTCTTCTACCATTTTCTCGACATGGACACCGGCCTGCGCTTTCAAACGGTCGAGCTGTCCACGATCGACACCTCACTATTGCTCGCCGGCGTCCTGGTCTGCCGAGAGTATTTCAATGGCAGCGACGCCGAGGAGACGGCGATTCGCGCCCTCGCGGATTCGCTCTATCTCCGCGTCGACTGGCAATGGGCGTCGCCTAACGCGCCGATCGTCAGCATGGGCTGGCACCCGGAATCGAACTTCATCCCCGCGGACTGGCGCGGCTACGACGAGGGGATGATCCTGTATGTGCTCGCGTTAGGCTCGCCGACGCACCCCATCGACTCGACGGCCTGGGATCGGTGGACGTCCAGTTACCAGTGGCGCGACTTCTACGGCCAGCCGCACGTGAATTTCGCGCCCCTGTTCGGGCATCAGTACTCGCACCTGTTCATCGATTTCCGCGGCATTCAGGACGGCTACATGCGCGGCCGCGGCATCGACTACTTCGAGAACTCGCGCCGCGCGACGGTCTCGCAGCGCGCGTACGCAATCGACAATCCCGCCAAGTTCCGCGACTACGGGCCCGCCATTTGGGGACTCACGGCCTCCGACGGTCCGATCGACACGACGATGGTCGTCGACAACGTGTCGCGACAGTTTCACACTTACGCCGCACGTGGCGCCGCGGCCAATGATATTCACGACGACGGCACGATCGCGCCGACGGCCGCCGGCGGCTCGGTGCCCTTCGCTCCTGAAATCACCGTGCCCGCGCTCCAGGCGATGCGCGTCAAGTACGGTGATCCGCTCTTCGGCCAGTATGGCTTTTTCGACGCGTTCAATCCGACCTACCACGACGCACGCTTTCGCGCCCAGCAGGGTCATGTCGTCGACGGCCTGGGTTGGTTCGACAACGATTATCTCGGCATCGATCAAGGCCCGATTATCGGCATGATCGAGAACTATCGCACGGGTCTCATCTGGCGCCTCATGCGGCAGAGTCCCTACATCAAGCGCGGCTTGCAGCGGGCTGGCTTCACGGGAGGTTGGCTGCAGTGACGCCCATGTCTTCC
>QHUV01000088.1 GCA_003222065.1 Gemmatimonadota bacterium
TGTAAAAAACGGCCGGGCCGCTGAATGCTCGCGCCCCCTCGGTGGCGAATCGGTCATTCGCGTGCGTCAATGCACAAAGGAGTGCCGTGTAGTTGGCCTCCGATCCACCCGACGTGAAATGCCCCGTCGACTCCGCTGGAAGACCGGCCCGCCGCGCCACGGCGCGAATCACATGCGATTCAATCTCGACTGCGGCCGGTGACGTCGTCGCCGTCGCGAGCTGGGGATTGAATGCGCCCGTTAGGCGATCACCGCAGAGGGCCGGGAAGCTCGGCGCCGGATTGAACAACCCGAAGTAGCGCGGGTTTGTCATGTGCACCACGCCATGCTCGAGCTGCGCGATCGTCCAGGGCAGCAACTCGTCGAGGCCGAGCGGTGTTCGAAAGTCGAACGCGGCGAGCTGCGAGCGGAGCGCCGTCATGTCGACCGTCGGTACGACGGATCCGCAGGCTACGCGCTCGTTAGCGCACAACAACTCGCGCGTGAGATAGTCATCCCACCGCACGCGTTCGTTGCGTGGCGGAAAGAGCGCCGCGACCGGTGGCATCGGATCGTGAGGTGCGGACATGTGGCGAGTTGCCTTACGAGGCGCGTGCCGTCGTACCGGGACCCGTCGCCACTACGGTGTCCAACTGGCGCTCGGCAACCACAGCAGACAGCCAATTGGCGTAGAGACGAATGGCGACGTCACGCCACGCGTGCGCTGGTTTCTGCCGCGGATCGCTGCCTGGAAATTCGTCGAGTAGCTCGCGCGTCCGCTGCGAATGAGCGCGCGCGCGAAACGCGACGAACGCCCGCGCGGTCTCGTCGTCGAAGTACCCGCGCGGCATTTCGGGATAGCTCTCCACCGTGCCAGCGAGAAATCGCCCGACATCGCGACGGTACTCGCGGAACAAAGCACCAGCGTCGTACTCCGGGTGACCTTGATAGAACACGAACAGGGCGCGCCGCTGCTGAATGAACGCGTCCGCGCCCGCATCGTCCGAGAACGACACGATCTCGTATCCGGCCGCGACGAGTTGCGCCGAGTCCAGCGTGTTGTAGCGCGAATGTGGAAGTCGCCACGAGGGTGGTAAGCCAGACACCAACGGGTGATGGCCCATCCTGTCGCAGCGAAATACGCCGGAGATCTTCTCGCCGAGTCGCCGCCGCTCGATTCCGTCCAGATGGAGCACCGCCGCGTGCGCAGCGAGACAGGACCATACCGTCGGCGTTGCCGACTCGTTCGCCCAGTCGACAAGGCGCGTGAGGGATTGCCAATACACCTCATCGGGCATCGCCGCGGTGCGGGGCTCGGCCCCCGTTACGATGAGGCCATCGAGCTCGCCCGTCCACAGTCGGTCGATGGGTTCATAGTTTTCCGCGACGTATGCGCGGCCGATCTCCCCACGAATCAATTCAGGGAAGGAAAACAGTCGCAGTCGGATGTCGTAGTCCGCGCCGGCAGCGCGTAGCAACTCACTAAACTGCTGCTCCGTCGTTTGCAGCGCGGCATCGGGCATGTTGTTCACGAGCCCGATTACGAGCGGCTCGCGCCCATGCCGCGACGACGCGTCCGACGCGCGATTCGCCGAACCGAGCGACGCAGTCATGGCGTCGAAACCCGCGCACCGACCGACCGACCGCGCGCCGTCATCCCTGGATGTGCAGTCACGCGCTCGGGTACGGCCGCTCCCAGCGCCTGATCCAGATCCTCGAGGATGTCGTCGATATGTTCGATGCCGATGCTGACGCGGATCATCTCCGGCGTCACGCCCGCCTTGGCCTGCTCGTCAGGCGTCATCTGCCGGTGCGTCGTGGACGCGGGATGGCAGGCGAGCGACTTCGAATCGCCGAGGTTCACGACCCGCTTGATCAGCGCGAGCGCGTTGTAGAATCGCGTTCCCGCAGCGAGGCCGCCGCGGATGCCGAACGTCATGATCGAGCACGCACGGCCGCCGAGGTACTTCTGCGTGAGCGGGAAGTACGGGCTCTCGGGGAAGCCGGCGTAGTTCAGCCACTCGACACGCGCATCCTCGCGCAGGAACTCGGCCACACGGCGCGCATTTTCGACGTGCCGCTCCATGCGGAGCGCGACCGATTCGATCCCCTGCAGGAGCAGAAACGCGTTGAGCGGCGCGAGCACAGAGCCGAGCGTGCGCTGATACACACTGCGACACCGCCCGATATACGCCGCGTCACCAAAGTGCTCGGTGTAGACGAGATCGTGGTAAGACGGATCCGGCTCGGTGAACATCGGAAAGCGTGCAGCGTGCCGTGCCCACGGGAACTTGCCGCTGTCGATGATGATACCGCCCATGGTTGTGCCGTGCCCACCCATGAACTTCGTGAGGGAATGGACGACGACGTCGGCGCCGAATTCGATCGGCCGAAGAAGAATCGGCGTCGGGACCGTGTTGTCGACGATCAGCGGCACGTCCCGCGCATGCGCGACCGAAGCGAGAGCCTCGACATCGCAGACATTGCCCGCCGGATTGCCAACGCTCTCGCAGTACACGGCACGCGTGTCGTCGTCGATCAGAGCGGCGATCTCCTTCGGACTGTCGTTTGCCGCGAAGCGCACCGTGACGCCCATCTTGGGCAGAAGGTGGGCGAAGAGCGTGTACGTCGTGCCGTAGAGCTGTGGCACTGAGACGATATTGGTGCCCGGCGCCGTCACATTGAGCATCGCGTAGTGCATCGCCGCCTGGCCGGAGCTTACACTCAACGCCTGTAGCCCACCTTCCATGGCGGCGACACGCCGCTCCAACACCTCGTTGGTCGGATTGCTGATGCGCGAGTATCGAAAGCCCTCAACCTCCAGATTGAACAGGGCTGCCGCATGCTCGGCGCTCTCGAACTCGTACGCGGCCGATTGGTAGATCGGGACCGCGGTCGTTGGCGCACTCTCGTCAGGCGTGTAGCCGTAATGCAGCGCGATCGTCTCCTGACGCATCAGATGCAGAGCGCTTCGCGCACGGAGGGCGGCCAGGCGTCAACGTCGAGGCCGTGCGTCGCGAAGAGCGCAATCGTCAGCCGGTCCAGGCCAAACGCCGCGCAGGCTGTGTGCGCTACCGCGCCATCATCGGTGCGAAGGCCCCACGTGTTGCCGAAATGATCCTGATGGTAATTGAAGCTCATACAAGCCGTCGGCGCTTCTTCGGAGTTCACCGGAATAAGCAGCTCGAACTTGAGCGCCTGCTCAACCTGGTTCACCGCCATCAGTTTGCCCGCACGACCGAAGAACGGGTCGCTCGCCGGCACGAGGGTGAAGGGGACGCCGAGCTGCGTCGCCAACTCCTCCGCCCGTGCCTTCCAGTTCTCCCGGAAGGCGAGGGCCGTGTCAGGTGCACCGATGCAGACGTACTCACGCATGCGAAACGCCTGCATGCGACCAAGCTCGGATGAAGCTTCGCGGCGGAAGCAGTACGACTCAACATCTACGAGGACACCGCTGCGTGGCACGTCACCACGAGCAGCGATGATCGGATAGACCTGGTAACAGGCCGCCGGCGTGAGCACCAAGTCCGTCGCGGCAAGGCCGTCGACCCAGTCTTGTCCGGCCGCTCGCCCCTCGACCAGTGCGCGAATACTCGCTTCCGTACCAGTGAGGGAGCTCACGCAACCAAGGAGATGCGGAAAGCTCTTGAGGTAGCCCGACTTCTCGAGCAGTGCTCGGCTCATCACCGGCGGGAAGCGCAGCACTTCCGTGCCCGGCGCTCGATGGCTCGTGATCAGCGCCGTGAGACCACCGATGACTTCCTCGAACGGAGCGGTCCTGCCCTGTACGCCGTTCGCCGCCGTCGGCTGCAGGATCGACGAGGTAATGGCCTCGAGTCGTTCCGTGGATACTTGGGTCGTGGACATCTCAATCCCTCACGAGCGCAGGCACCTCGAACAGCAACAGCGAGCTTGCCGTGCTGGCGAGGATACGTTCGTTATTGATCATGATCGACGACGACAGCACGTCGCGGAGATTACGGGCAACGCTGAATTCCCCATCGTTTCGATAGCCCGAGAGCCCGCACGCTTGTAGCGCGCTCAAGACCGTCTCTATTGCCTGCTCCGATGAGTTGACCTTGAGAAGGTTCATCCCTGCTTGGAAATCGATGGCCTCGAGGCGGTCGGAGTTGAGAGCCGCCTTCTCGTAACTCGCAACGGCGGCGGCGATGGTCCCACGTAGCGCCCGGAGCGACATCACCGCTCGCGTTAGGTGCGACGCGCCTGGCGCTGCCTGGCCGCCGTTTGCCTGCGCTGCGCCCTTGCGTACGAAGCGGCGGGCATGGGCTACGGCTCCGGCCGCAATTCCGCACCACACGCCGCTCCATGTCAGATGCGCAATCGGCACCATGCTCTGCGGATGGATTCGCTCATACGATTCCGGTAGGACCTGACCGGCGTCAGCACAGCCGCGAAGAGTAAAGCCTGTGCTGCACGTGCCGCGCATGCCCATCGTGTCCCACTCCTTGATCTTCTCGAGCTCGTAGTCGCCCTTCATTAAGGCCACCAGCACTTGGTCCGAGGGCTGAGCGTCGGGGGCCCGGCGTGCGGTCACCAACACACCGTCCGCTTCCGCGCCGTATGACATGACCGTCGCATTCTTGACCAGCGACATGCGGGATCCTTCCCGCTCGACGGCGCATGCGCTCGAGCGAACCGCACCCCCCATCTGGTTCTCGGTCGTCGACGACGCGAACAGCAGCTGTTCATCGCAGAGTCGTCGAAGGAGCTGCTGATGCCACGCACTGTTCATAGCGTGGCGAAGTAGGATGACGACCTGAATCTGATGCATCGCGAAGATCATGGCCGACGAGCCGCAGGCCATACCAAGCATGTAGCAGACGTCGACGGCATCGGAGACGGTCGCGCCATCGCCGCCCAGTTCGACGGGGACCAACATGCTCAGCAAGCGATGTTGTCGCGCCGCAGCAAAGGTCTCGAAGGGAAACCGCGAGTCGCGGTCAACTTCGGCGGCATGCTCGGCGGCAGCCGCCGCTACGAGCCGTGCACGCGAGGTAGGATGCGCAGCAGGCGTCTGAGCCCCGGCATCGGGTACATCGAGAGTCTTCATGCGCAACGCCCTGTAATCGAGTGGCTATTGGAACCGCTTTTCTTAGGCGCGTGCCAGAAGTGGGCCACGACCCGTGCAAAATGCAGGACCAACCGGGTGGTCATTTCCGACACGCGGGTAATGCACGACCCAGACCGATCCCTGACCTCACCGCAGTGCGCACTCGAACACCACGACGTCGCCCCGCTCACTCGTAGGATCTTCAATCAAATGATGATGTTGCGCGCGGCCTCGAACCTCGAATCAGCCCTATTGCGAGCCGCAAAGGCGCCATACCTGCAACAATAGGTTGTGGCACCAGTCCAACACCCATCCCGTTTTCGAGATCGAACAAGACTGAAGGACGTTGGCGCGCCGGATGCACCAGTGGCGAGCGTCGACATCGTTCCCATTTGATAACGCATCGCGCAGATCTATTTTGACCGCAGCGATCCCCCCAATCCGAACGCGGCGCGCCGCATGGCGTGCTGCAGCCCATCAGCGCGTTCCCCGAACGCATCCCAATGTCGAACTCGAACGCGCAGTCCGTCGAGGAAAGAATCGCGGGCGTCGTCCACCGGCTGCTCACCGAACATTCGATCGATCGAGACGTTGGCGTGGACGAGGATCTTCAACAAGCCGGACTGAGTTCGCTGGACATGGTCAGCCTTGTGCTATCAGTGGAGGAGGAGTTCGACCTGATGGTGCCCGAAGTCAGCATCATGCCGGCAAATTTTCGATCGATCGGGGCGATCAGTCAGCTGGTAGATTCGCTGCGGGCCAAACGGTGATGCACTCCCTCCCTTGCCGCACGATGGCCGCAGCTCGTGTTCCATGGACGCTGTGATGCCGCTCGATAGGCATGCAAAGCGCCTGCTGGAGATGATTGCGGCCGGTCGGCGCGATCAGGCTAGCGAGCTCACCGCCGAGTCGTTGCGCCGATCGATGATTCGACTCGCTGAAGCAGCAGACGCGCGTCATGTGCCGATCGGTCATATCGAAGACCGGAAGGTGGCAGGCAGCGCCGGCCCTATCCCGATACGCATTTATACGCCATGTGATGCGAACGTGGATACGCTTCCGTGCATCGTGTACTTCCACGGAGGCACTGGGGTTTTCTGCAGCATCGAGACCCACGACGGGCTCTGTCGAATGCTTGCCAACTCGAGCGGCTGTCGGGTGATCGCAGTGGAGTATCGACTGGCCCCCGAGCATCCGTTCCCGGCCGCAATCGACGATGGGACTTCCATAACGAGCTGGATCGCCGAACATCCGGCGGAGCTCAGCATCGATCCCGACCGACTCATTGTCGCAGGCGATTCGGCCGGTGGAACGATCGCCGCGGTAATCTGCCAACTGGCTGCGTCCGGCGACGGACCTCGGATCGCGCTGCAGGTGCTGCTTTGCCCGGTGACCGATCTCGCGGCCGAATCAGAATCGCGGCGAGACTATGCTGAAGGCTACTTCATCGAACGGTCGACGCTCGAGTGGGCTAAGGCCGTTTACTGCGCCGGCGCGGAACTCGGCGATCCGCGCGTGTCGCCACTCCGGGCAAAGTCGCTTGTCGGGTTACCCGCTGCACACATCCACACCGCGGAGTTCGACCCCATGCGCGACGAGGGTGAGGCGTACGCCAGGGCCTTGGACGCGGCAGGGGTGACTGTGCGATACACCTGTCACGCGGGACTCATTCACCACTTCTATTGCATGGCAGGCGCAATTCCGCGGGCGCGCGCGGTATTGGCCTCGGTCGGCGCGGAGATCCGGGATGCGCTCAACGCCGCCTGAGGTACAGCAGCGGAACTCAGTGCGGAGCGAAGAACTCGATGTACGATCCGATTCGGCCGTTGCGGATCTCGATCATATCGACCAGCTCCGTGAGCACCGTTGTTCCGGTGAGCCGAGAGAAAATATTCACGCGCCAGTGCACGGCCGCTTTGGCGCCGTCGATCACCAGCGAGACGATTTGCTCGTCGCTGAGCTTGAAGGTCTTGATCATGATCGCAAGCAAGGGACGATACTCTCCGGCGCCGATTGCGGTAACGGCGACCGGCGTCGAGTGGCTCGCCCCAGCGATCTGGAAGTGCGCGTCCGGCGAGAACTTCTCATAGACCGCTGCAATGTCGCCGCTGACGCGCGCCGCATAGAGGCCGCGCAGCAACTGTTCGGTCTCCCGGCGATCGGTCATCGTGTGGTCCTCCAGCCATCGAGAGTCCATGAGTTCGTGCTCAGCGACGTCGACGCGCGCCGACCAGGCGAAGCATCGTATGATTCGAGGAATTCGGCAATGCCGAGTGCAGGCGGCAGCGATAGCTTGGGCTCTCGCATGAGCCTCACTGGGCATTCCTGCCAGTCGGGTGAGATGCTGTGCAGTCGGTGACGCGTATGCCAGGTGGCGACACGCCGCTCAAGGCGTGGGCACGCGCACTCGCGCTCACCGCGCCCATTGCACGAAAC
>QHUV01000628.1 GCA_003222065.1 Gemmatimonadota bacterium
TCGACCGCGTCGCGGAGCGGGATGACGATGCTCGTGACGTGGTCGGCGGTGTCTTCACCGAAACCGATGATCCGACGAGCAACGCCGTCGTCGCCTTCGCGCGCCGCGCCGACGGGACACTCACGTTCGTCGGCAGCTATGCGACCGGCGGCGCCGGTCTCGGCGGCGCTAACGTCGTCGATCCGTTGCAATCGCAGTTTGCCGTCGTGCTCACTCCCGATCATCGTTACCTCTTCGCCGTGAACGCGGCATCGAACAGCATCGCCGCTTTCAAGATCAACAAGCGCGGGCTCGAGGCGATCGGCACGGTTGCATCCAACGGTGATCGGCCGGTAAGCCTGGCGGCGACGAATCGTGTTTTGTATGCGCTAAACAAGAACAGCAACACGGTCACGGGTTTTCAGATCGACGGTGGCAAGCTCAAGGCCGAACCAAGATTGACGCGGTCACTGAGCCCCGGTGCTGGTGGCGGCGCGGCCATTCGATTCGACCACGATGAGGGTCTACTCGCCATAACCGAGCGGACCTCGAACACTATCGACGTCTTCACCGTTCGTGACGGCGTGCTGTCCAGGAAACCGGTGTCGAGCGTCTCCGCTGGCAATACGCCCTTTGGCTTCGACTGGACGCCAGGCCGACAACTCATCGCGTCGGAAGCGGGAACCGGTTCTGTCTCGTCGTACGCGGCCTCGCATCATGGTGCGCTGACTCCGATCACGAGCAAGCTGTCGACGAACCAGGCGGCGCCCTGCTGGTTGATCACGACACACGATGGCCGCTTCGCATATGCCGCGAACGCGGGAAGTGGTAGCGTCACGGGCTTCGCTGTCTCTCCCGATGGCGCGCTATCGATCCTCACCGCCTCGGGAGTGACGGGTGTCCTAGGGGCCGGGACCACGCCGCTCGATCTCGACGTGAGTCAGGACAGCAAGTTCCTGTACGTCTTGAAGGCGGGCGTCAACACTGTTGGCGCGTTCGCCGTGAATCACGACGGCACGCTGAACGCCTTGGCAGATGGCGTCGGTGGACTAACGAGCCGTGGCGGACAGATGGGCATCGCTGCCTACTGATTCGGTACCTCTGGATGCCGGGCGCGCCGGGAACCATCTTCCCGGCGCGCTCGTTTTTTGTCTCGTCCTCACCCATCCTCCGCTGATGACAGCGCTCACGAAACGCACGCATTGGGTCGTTCGCGTCACGCATTGGGTCAATGTCATCGCGTTGCCGCTCATGGTCGCGACGGGACTGCGCATCTTCAACGCGTATCCCGCCTTCGCCCGCAAGGGCGAGACGTTCTGCTGCTATCCGTTCGCGAACAAGCCGATTCCCGCGGCGCTGACGTTCGGCGGCTGGTTGGCTGGCGCCCGCCATTGGCACTTCGCGATCATGTGGATTCTCGTCGTCAACGCGCTTGTCTATCTCGGCTTTCTCTACCTGCATGGGGAGTGGCGCGAGCTCGCGCCGCGACGTGGCGACGTACACCGCGTGCGGGAGATGATCGAGTTTTATGCGTTCGCGCGCAAAGAGCATCCCCACCAGGGAAAGCACAACGCTTTGCAGAAGACCGCGTACTTCGCGATGCCCATCGTCGCGGCGATCATCGTGCTCAGTGGAATCGCGATCTGGAAACCGGTGCAACTGCGTTGGCTCACGGCGATTTTCGGCGGATACGTGTGGGCGCGCTACGTGCACTTCATGGCGATGATAATTCTCGTATTACTCGTCCTCGGGCACGTGTTCATGGTGTTCGCGGTGGATCCGTACTCCCTGCGCTCGATGATCACCGGCTGGTATGACGAGGATCAATCACCCGAGGCGCGTAACGCGCGTCCCTTCTACCATCTCCTGCCGCGGCGAGCGAGCGTCGTTTCGCCCAATCAGACGGAGGGCTGAGCGATATGGCGCATGGCTCGATCGACAGACCGTCGCTGATTGACCGGCGCAAGTTCCTCGCACTCGCCGGTACC
>QHUV01000629.1 GCA_003222065.1 Gemmatimonadota bacterium
GTTTCTCGAATGCTGGTGCTCGATGCGGGGGTGATCGTGCCGATCACCGGCCCTCAGCCACGCGCGCTCTACGCCGGGCTTGTGGCGAATTTCGGGCGATTACTGCCTGAGCGGTGAGTTTCGAAGGTTCAAGTTGGACTTCTTCGATGCCCCGAGCTCAGGAATTAGGAAATAGGGCTCTCCCGCTCAGTCATTCCCAACCTTTTCGCCTCAAGGCTGCCATCTCGCGGCTGCGTTCTCGAAACTGGGCTCGCTGTACCGGGTGCGATGCCAAGACGATACATTCGGCTGACCCAATTGCCCGAAGCATCCAGCAGGAGATCGTCATGAGACACCCGCACTACTCGTTCGCTCGACGCCTTTGCTCGGCGCTCGCCATCATTGCCGGCACCTCCGCTCCACTCGCGGCACAGCAACAAGCCTCGCGTCCGCTGGGCCAACGACAACAACGGCCGCGGCAGGTCGTAAAGATTGACTCCGCGCGCGCCGAAGAGCTGTACGTCAGCAATCGCGCCGAGGATCTGCCGCAGGCCGACTTCGCGCGACAGATCGCCGAGAAAGCGAGGACCGACAGCATCTTGGCAGCGCGCGCGGGCGGCTCGTACGAGTTCAAGAAGATCACATACAAGAGCAGCGCCGACGGGATGGAGATTCCCGGCTATCTCTTCGCGCCGCTCACCAAGCGCGGAGCGCGCGGGCACGCGGCAATGGTGTGGGTGCACGGTGGCGTGCATGGCGATTGGACGGAGACGATGCTGCCGTTCGTGAAGGAGGCGGTGCAGCGCGGCTACGTCATCGTCACGCCAGACTATCGTGGCAGCACCGGTCACGGCGCCGCGCACTACAATGCGATCGACTACGGCGGCAAGGAGCTCGACGACGTGCTGACCGCCGTTGAGTATCTGCACACGTTGTCGTACGTCGATGCGGAAAGAATTGGGATCATGGGATGGAGCCACGGCGGCTTCATTACCGCGCATCTCGCCATGCGGAAAGAAACGCCCTTCAAGGCCGCGGCGGCGATCGTCCCGGTGACGAACCTCGTCTTTCGCCTCTCGTACAAGGGGCCCGGCTATCAGCGCAGCTACGCGACGCAGGCCACGATCGGCGGCCTGCCATTCGAGAAGCCTGACGAGTACATCAAGCGCTCGCCGCTCTATCACGTCGAGGATCTCAACATTCCGATCCTCGTGCACGTGGCGACGAACGATCAGGACGTCAATTATGTCGAGGATCAGCAGCTCGTGTGGAAGCTGCGCGCCCTCAAGCCCGAGCTCGCGGAGACGAAGATCTACGTCGACCCGGCGCCGTGGGGCGCGTCAGTCGGTCATGCCTTCAGCCGTCGCGTCGATCCCAAGACGCTCGAGCGCGTCGATTCGCCGGAGCAGATCGACTCGTGGAATCGGACGTGGGTGTTTTTCGAGTGGTGGCTCCGGCCATACGAGGACCGGTCCAAGCCAGCGCCCAAGGTCGCGACGGGCCCCGGGCAATAAGGACCCATAGTCGCGCCTCGGGTTCAGCCTTTTTGAAACTGCAGAGGGCGCAGAGGACGCAGTCCCCCCTGCGTCCTCTGCGGTTAAATAGGCTCCAGCTCCTGATCGTTAGGCGCGCGCCTCCCGCCGCGCGGTGGCGTGCGCCGCCGCATGTTGCCCCTCGTGCTCGCCCTCCGCGAATTCCTCGATCATCTTTCTATTGAACGCCGGGATGTCGTCGGGCTTGCGGCTGGTGACGAGCCCTTGGTCCGTCACGACTTCGCGGTTCACCCAGTCCGCACCGGCGTTACGCAAGTCCGTCTGCAGCGACGGCCAGCTGGTGACGCTTCGCCCGCTCACTGGCGCTCTCGAGCGCGACGTCGACCTTGAGCTCTTCGCCCCAATGATCGTGCTGCCAGCCTTTGATCTTCCCGGACTTCGGCGAGACGAGCGTGGTCTTCGCGCCCGCTTCGTCGAGCGCTTTGCGTGGCTCGGTGAGCTCGACCTGCTCGACACCATCGGTCGCGAGAATCGCGACGCGCTTTCCGGTGAGTTTGTTGGTTGCCATCGACAGCCTCCGAAAAAAACTGGGAGCGTGAGAGCGTGCAACGAGCGCGCCGGAGCGCTATGCTAGAGCGCGCTCACTTCAATCCGGCGGCAATCATGACTGTGCGTCTTCTCGGTCGCTTCTCGTTGCTGTTTGTTGCGTTCGCTGGCGTTGTCCACGCCCAGCGTCTCGATCCCAAGCTCTACGCGGATCTGCACTGGCGATTCATCGGGCCCGACGGTAATCGCGTGATCGCGGTCGCCGGCGAGCCGGGCGAGTCGCGCGTGTACTATGCGGGCGCGGCATCGGGCGGACTGTTCAAATCCACCGATGGCGGCACGCACTGGGAGCCGCTCACCGACAGCTTGCCGTTCTCGTCGGTCGGATCGATCGCGATCGCGCCATCCGATCACAACGTCCTCTACATCGGGACCGGCGAGACGTTCATTCGCAGCAACGTCTCGATCGGCGATGGCGTCTGGAAGTCGAGCGATGCTGGAAAAACCTGGACGCACGTCGGTCTCGAGCAGAGCGGCCGTGTCGGCCGCATCGTCGTCGATCCGCGCGACGCGCGCGTCGTGTACGCCGCCGCGTTAGGCAACGGCTACGGTACGCAGCAGGAGCGAGGCGTCTACCGGTCGCGCGACGGCGGCGCGACGTGGGAGCGTGTGCTCTTCGTGAACGATTCCACCGGCGCTTCGGACATCGCGCTCGATGCGCACAATCCCAACGTGTTGCTCGCCGGGCTGTGGCAATTCGTCATCCATCCGTGGAGCGTCGAGAGCGGCGGGCGCGCGAGCGGCGTCTACCAATCGAAGGATGGAGGGACCACTTGGCGGCGTCTTACCGACGGATTGCCGCGCGAATCGATGGGGAAAATCGCCGTCGCCATTGCGCGTCGCGATCCGAATCGCATGTACGCGCTGATCGAGACCAAAGACCCCGGCCTTTACCGCTCCGATGACGGCGGGCGCCGTTGGCGACTCGTGAACCAGGATCATGACCTGCTCGAGCGGCCGCACTATTACACGCGCTTCGCCGTCGCCCCCGACGACGAGAACCGCCTCTATTTCGTCAGCGTGCGCTTCTCCTGGTCGCTCGACGGTGGCCTAACGAAAGCACCCACTCCACCGCGCGCCGGTGGCGATCTCCACGACGTGTGGATCGATCCCGACAACGCCGACCGGATGATGGTCGGTGACGACGGCGGCGTCGGCATCTCCGTCGATCGGGGAAAGAGCTGGACGCGCATCGTGCTGCCTAACGCGCAGATGTATCATGCGTTCGTCGACAATGGCGTCCCCTACAACGTCTACGGCAACAGACAGGACGGCTACTCGTATAAGGGTCCATCGAACTCTCGGGAGAACGGCCGCTCGATCGGGCTGTGGACCGCCGTCGGCGGCTGCGAATCGGGCTTTGCCGTTCCCGACACGGTGGACCCGAACATCGTCTGGAGCGGCTGCTACGACGCGGGCCTCGAACGATACGACGACCGTACACGCCAAGCGCGTGCGGTCGAAGTCTGGCCGGAGGCCGGCTACGGCGTGCCCCCCAAGGACATGAAGTACCGCTGGAACTGGACCTTTCCCATCGCTATTTCGCCGCACGACCACAACACGGTGTACGTCGGTAGCCAGTACGTGCATCGGACGCGCAACGGCGGCCAAAGCTGGGAGATCATCAGCCCGGACCTCACGACCAACGACACAACCAAGCAGCGCTCGAGCGGAGGACTCGTCACCGACAATTTGTATGTCGAGAGCTCGATCGTCGTGTTTGCTATCTCGGAATCCCCGATTGCGAGAGGTGTCATCTGGGCGGGCACGATGGATGGCCTCGTCCAGCTCACGCGCGACGACGGCAAGACGTGGACGAACGTCACGCCTAACGGCTCGCCGAAATTTGCGGCGATCTCCAACATCGAGCCGTCCAGATACGATGCATCGACCGCGTATATCGCCGTCGATGCCCATCAAATGAACGACCGGGGTCCCTTCGTTTACAAGACTACTGATTACGGGAAGAGCTGGAAGGTTATCTCCAGCGGGATCCCGAAGTCCATGTTCAGTTACGTGCACTGTGTGCGTGAAGATCCTGTGCGCCGCGGGATGCTCTACGCCGGTACCGAGAATGGTGTCTGGTTCTCGCTCGACGACGGCGCGAATTGGCAGCCGCTGCAGAACAACCTGCCGCACGCCCCCGTGTCCTGGCTCGTCGTCCAGCCGCATTTCAACGACCTGGACACGGGGGCGTGCGGCAGGTTGTTCTGCAGCGGCTGCCAATTCCGAGAGGACGACCGCCGCCACCCAGCCTAACGATCGCCGTTCCGGCCTGCGCAACACGCCGGCCGTGCCGAGCGCCCGGGCCGATTCCGCGCGCCAGGGCGCCGACAGCCTCGGTCGAGCGGACACGCTCACCCGCGGCGATTCGTCGGCCCGGCGCGACTCGGTGCATTTCACCGTCACCGATGCACAAGGACATGTCGTAAGGCGTTTTGTGTCCGCGCCGGCGCGAACGGGAGTGAATCGCGCCTGGTGGGACCTCCGCTTCGACGCGCCCCGCGCCGCCAAGCTGCGCGTGCCGCCACCCGCGCACGCGCACGTGCGCGTCAACGGGTCGCGTCCGCTCGTGACGTGGGACCTCGATATCGTCGGCGGACAGGTCGGGCCGCTCGTCGCGCCCGGCAGCTACACCGTGGCGGCGACGATCGGCCGCGATACCATCAGCGCGCCTGTACGCGTACTGCGCGACCCGAACACGACCGCTACGGACGCCGATATTGCCGGCCAGTTAGCGGAATCACTCGAGCTTCGCGGCGACATGAACCGCGTCGTCGACATGATCGACCAAGCGGAGTGGGTCCGGAAGCAGCTCGCCGACCTCTCGTTCATGTTCAACGAGCGAAAGAAGGACGCACGTGAACGGGCGACGGCCGGTGACGGTGCCGTGCGTGCCGATGGCACACAGGGCGCCTTTACAGAAGCGGCAATCGATTCGTCGCTGTCGACGATTCGCGACCTGGACAAAAAGACGCTCGCCCTCGAGAGCAAACTTTACGACACAGATCTCACCGGCGCGCGTGAGGACGCGTTTCGTTCCCCGAATCAGCTTTACGAGAAGCTCGCGAGCGTCGCGTCGGACGTCGGCTCAGCGAGCGCCGACTGGCCGCCGACGGATCAGCAGAAGGCCGTGCACGCGCTGCTCAAGCAGCAGCTCACGGCCGTGCGCGGCGACTTCGAGAAGCTGATGACGATCGATGTCAATGCGTTCAACCAGCGCCTGGGCGGGAACAGGATCGTACCGTAAGAGGGTGCCTCCCATGTCGGTCCGAGCGCAGCGAGGGATCCGCATGAATCCAACAGCGTGAGCACGGACGAACGCGGACAACAGCACGGACGGACGCGGACGAAAGAACGGCAA